>PFSB01000018.1 GCA_002788855.1 Candidatus Roizmanbacteria bacterium CG_4_9_14_0_2_um_filter_38_17
AAACGTCTTAATTTCAAAACACCTCAGGAAGTATTTTCTGAGTACCTTAATAATCCCTAGGGGTTGCATTAGTTTCTAGAATACGGGACCTATCTAAATAAAACATTATTTTGTTATACTTTAAGTATCTATGAACTGGATAATTCTTACTATAATAGCTATAACCGCAAGGGCAACTTATAGCTTGGGCACAAGACTCTTGAGTCGCGATGTTAAGGTTTCCCCAATTACCCAGTCCTTCTTACTGACTTTAGCTTCGGGGTTTCTTGTACTATTATTTAACCCTTTAATTGGAGGTTTAGATTTTAGTGGTGTTAGGAGTAACTTATTAACACTAGGACTGATCGTTATTACATCTGTAGCTGGAAATATTATATATTTTGTTGGTCAGAAAAAACTGGATGCAGGTATTACACAGATCGCTTTTTCTTCAATTTTAATCTGGGGAGGTATTCTTTCAGTGCTATTCTTAAATAGTAGTTTTTCTGCGCAACAAATTATTGGAATTCTTATTCTGCTTGCTGCAATTATTTTAGTTCAGTACAAAAAAGGCGGGGTATCTATAAGTCCAAGTGTTATATACATTATTGTATCCGCCATATTATTTGCGGTATTTCAGGTAGGGAGTGCAAAGGTATCCACAACCATTAGCGCTGGTGCTTATCTTTTAATTACTTCTTTTGGTACAGCCATAACTATCTTAGTTATTTACTTTAATAAAATAAGTGAAGACTATTCTAAATTAGTACCTCAGCTTAAAAACACTTTTTCTAAAACATTATTTGCCAGTGGAACCAGCTCTTTATATATGGTGTTTTCATTTATGGCATATAAGGTTGCCCCAGATAAGGGAGTAGTTGTTGTGTTGCTTACTTCTCAAGTTATACTATCTGTTATTTTTGGGATAATCTTTCTTAAAGAAAAGGATAATATTAGCAAGAAGGTATTAGCTGGTATTTTGGCTTTTATAGCTGGAATATTCATAAAGTCTTAATTTCCCCAAGTGGCTGAAAGTAACGCAGCTTTACAAGCCTATAGTAGTTCTACTATAATACATATCACATGAGTAAAAGTGAAGCTATCGGTCCAGGTGAATTAGTGTTTGTAGAGTACCCTCACGAGGCTGTTGTTGGTACTGTTTTAAGGCTAGAATCCACCCTAGCTGATTGTTACCTAGATCTTGCAAAAAAAGTAGAGAGAATCTGGGGTTCAGGTGCTCCCAGTGGAGTTCTCATTCCTGAGCATCCACTTCTAACTTGGGATGAACAAGTTATGCTTGCGCAGGCAAGAGATACAGCACCTCAAGGTGCAGATTCAAAAATTGTTGAGGAAAAGAGCTTGAGTTCGCGCGCTATAAATTTATTTGTCGAATATAATCAAAAACTCTGTCTACATATTGCAATGGAGTATACGAATACTAATTACGCAGAGCTAGCCGATAATCACGAAGAAGGAATTCTTGGATTATATGATGCAGCAAAAAAGTTTGAACCAAGACAAGGTGTTCCCTTTAGTCATTACTCTGCAATCTGGATACGTCGTGCAATTAGTAGGAGAAATGGGGTCAGCCACCATTTTTAGATAAAATATTCAGACAGTAAATCAAAGGGTAGGCCGTTAAGGTGCTCTTCGGACTGCTTGACAGTAACATAATAATCTACTACACTGCTTTAGCAGACACATGTCCAATACAAGCAGAAAATTCCCAATAAGCATCAGTAGCATCTCAGTTGTTCTCCTCATTGGAGCTACATTTGTGATAGGAATTCTGTGGCAGAAGGTTCAAAATCTCGAAAATACAACAACAACTGTTGCTGGCGCAGCGGAGAAAACAGCCCTAGCTCAACCACAAGCAGTGCCTCAAGCAGGTGAAGTGGACCCAATAACCCCAGAAGATCATATCAATGGAAACAGTGAGGCAAAAATTGCACTCATCGAGTACTCTGATCTTGAGTGTCCATTTTGCAAGCTTTTTCACAGCACAGCAAGTGGTTGATGAATATCCAGATGATGTAATGTGGGTATATCGTCACTTCCCATTAACACAGATCCATTCCAAAGCACCCAAAGAAGCAGAGGCTGTAGAGTGTGCAAATGAACTGGCCGGAAATGAAGGATTCTGGGCTCTGACAAATAAAATATTTGAAACAACTCCCGCCAACAACGGGCTTAATTTAGACGATCTTCCAAAACTTGCCGCCGAAGTTGGAATAGATAAAAATGCTTTTAAGAAATGTCTTGATAGTGGTAAATATGCTGATCATATAGAAGCTGATTATCAATCGGGTGTAAGAGCTGGAGTAAGTGGAACTCCTGGGAATATTCTTCTCAATATAAAAACAGGTGAGACTCAGCTTATACCTGGGGCCGTACCGTTCCCTCAGCTACAGCAAGCCATAGACTCAATGCTTAATGAATAATGGTTCCTCTTACGATATTTAATCTAACTATTGCATTTGTAGCAGGCTTTCTTACGTTTTTTGCTGGCTGCCTTGCTCCAATCGCTCCTGTGTATATAGGTTTTCTTGCTGGTAGTGCGCCAAAAGGACTTGATCCAAAGTATAAGAAACTATTCACTCAGAATGCATTGATCTTCACAGCGGGTTTCCTTACTGTTTTTCTTATTCTTGGCATGACAGTAAATACATTTGCACGAAGTCTGGCAATATACCGACCCATTCTAGAAAAAATATCTGGGATATTACTCATAATTTTTGGCGTACTAATTTTTATCGGTCAATTTTCAGTAATATCATCATTTTTATTGCAGCGATTAGGAACATCAACTGGCATACTTGAATTAAAGCAATAATATAAGGAGGTGAAATAAATATGAACATAGATTATCCAAAAGAATGGAACGAGCTAACAAAAAAAGAGCGAAGAATAAAAATAAAGGAGCTTGAACAACAGAAAAAGCTAAGTAGTAAGCGAAATAAGAAGATTCGCAACTTTCTGGTGATCACGCTAATAGTTGGAGCACTTCTCACAGCATACATATACTCTAAACGGCAAACTCCTCAAGAGGTCGCACTCAAACAAGAGATTGACTCAGTTTCCCTAGAAGGCAAAGTAGAAGACTTTTCTATTGAAGGAAGGAGTCATGTGAGTTCAGGAACTGATGTGAGTTATAAAACAAATCCTCCTACATCTGGAGATCATTTAGCTCAAGCAGAAAACTGGGGAACATATAGTAAAGAAATAGACGATAAAGCTGGAGTACATGGGCTCGAGCATGGAGGAGTCTGGATTTCCTATAAAGATATAAGCAAGGAAGACATAAAAGTTTTGGAAGGTATTGGTAAAGAAAATTCATTAAGTGTAATCGTCTCGCCAAGATCAGCCAATGATGTACCTATTGCAGTTGTATCGTGGGGAAGAATGATGAAGTTAGAAAGTGTAGATAAAGCGGTTATTCAAAAATACATAGACACTTATAAGAATGATTCACCAGAGAAGTTAGCAAGGTGAGATGTCGATGAGCATGCATACCCGATGAGTGCGTGTGGTATAACTATAATATGAAAGGCAATATAATAATCACCGGCTTACTAATTATTTTAGGATTATTTTTTGTAATACTTCAACCAGTCTACGCGCAACTAGGTTCAATGATGAATGATGAAAAACATGGTGAATCTATCGAAGTTGTTCTTAGCCAACTGCTTTCTCAAAAACAGGTTAGCACTATTCAAGAGCTGGATTGCAAGCTGATAAGCTCTAATGATTTTGAGCGCCTAGGCGATGCAGTAATGGAGCAGCAACACCCCGGTCAAGCTCACGAGGTAATGGATCAAATGATGGGGGGCGAGGGGTCAGAGTCTTTGAAACAAATGCACATTAATATGGGAAGTAATTACCTTGGCTGTAGTGGTAGCTCTACTATAGATATGATGGGAAAAGGCATGATGAATGGAGGTGGATTTTCTATGATGGGTTATGGAAGTAACATGATGAGCGGGTACAGTATTTTCGGAGGATTAACTTGGATAGTATTAATAACTTTTCTACTATCAGGTATCTATTTTTTCATAAAGCAGGCAAATAAAAAAAAAGTAGGGTAAATGGGGTCAGCCACCATTTTCAGCTAAGATATTCAGACATGAGAATTTTCTAAACAGCTCAAACCTCTGATATACTTAGTCCATGACATCAAATTTTTATAACAAAGTAGCAAGAAAATTCGGTAATTATCACACTGACGCGCGGTACACACAAGAGTACCCAGACAACAACCCAGAAGAAGTATTTAAGGAGAAATTGTTATCAGTAAGTGGCAAAGATAAATTGGCTTTAGACTTAGGATGTGCTGACGGAAGATTTACTTTATCGGTTGCCAAAAACTTCTCATACATTACAGCCATAGACACATCATCAGGAATGCTAGACGCTGCCCGTAAACTTCAGAAAGAAAAGGGCATTGCAAATGTAACATTTGAGGAGCAAGACGCTTTTAAAACTACATTTGACCATTCATCCTTTGACGTTATCTGGAGCAGGAGGGGACCAACGCCGTATGTCGAGAGCTTCAGATTACTCAAACCAGGGGGTTATTTTATTGAAATAGACATAGGAGAAAAAGACTGCCAAAGGATTAAGGAAGTGTTTGACAGAGGACAAGGATATGGCAAATGGAAAAACTCCAGACTAAAACAGATACAAAAACAAGCAACAGATATTGGCTTTACTGTTTCTTATGCTAAAGATTTTTTATATAACGAATACTACAAATCATATAATGATCTGGACCTGTTCCTTCAAGGAGTACCCATATTTGAGGACTTTGACTCAGAGAAAGACAAAGAATATTTAACAAGTTTCGTAAAACAAAACTCAATAGATAAAGGAATAAGAATGGAACGCCACAGAGTAGTTACAGTTCTACAAAAATATTAAAGGCAAGGCCTTTAATAAATTCTTCAGTGATATAATTTCTCCATGAGCCTATCAGTCGGAATAGTGGGACTGCCTAATGTTGGTAAGTCCACCTTGTTTAATGCGCTTCTAAAGCGTCAGGTGGCTCTGGCCGCTAACTATCCCTTTGCTACAGTTGAACCAAACGTGGGAGTTGTAGAGGTTCCCGATGAAAGATTAAGTCAGTTGGCAGAAACAGTTGCAATCGAAGCAGGATCCTTAAAACCAGAAGATCCACTACGTGAAACTCCAAGTTGGGATCCTTCTCTGTTACCTCCCATTGTTCCGGCTACTATTAAGTTTGTAGATATAGCCGGACTCGTCAAAGGTGCGGCAGAAGGTGAGGGATTAGGGAATCAGTTTCTGGCTCATATCAGGGAGGTTGATCTAATTTGTCATGTCTTGCGGGTATTTCCTGATCCAGATGTAGTTATAACAGGTTCACTTGAGCCCATTGATGATCTTGACACTGTCAGAACAGAGCTTATCTTAAAAGACTTAGAGTCTATATCTAAAGCAAAAAATTCCAAAAGCAAAATAGACAACATTAAAGAAAAGCAATTTCGTGAACAAACTATAGATAAAATCAAACAAGCGCTCGAGCAAGGGAAGATGGCAAATTCAGTTGAATTATTAGATTTGGAACAGGAGATCATAGGTCCACTTCAACTATTAACAAACAAGCCCGAAATTTATGCTTTGAACGTTTCCGAGGACCAACTATCTAGCATTAGCTTACCCTCGGGAATTAATCCAAAAGACACAGCCATTATTTCTGCAAGAATAGAAAGTGAGCTATCTAATCTCTCAAAAGAAGATCAGGACGCATACCTAAAAGAGCTAGGTTTTGAACTATCAGGAATAGAAAGAATGGCTAGTCTTGCTTACAGTAAACTAAATCTTATAAGCTTTTTAACAGCTGGAGTAAAAGAAGTTAGAGCATGGACAATTAAAAAGGGAACTAACGCTCAAGAATCAAGTGGAGTTATTCATACGGATTTCATAAAGCATTTCATAAAAGCAATCGTCATGAACTATAAAGACTACATTGAGACTGGCGGCTGGAAACAAGCCCGCGAGCTAGGAAAAGTTAGGCAGGAAGGCAAAGAATATATTGTCACTGATGGCGACGTAATTGAGTTCATGATAGGAAAGTAATATGGAGCTATTTATTATTCGCCATGGGGAAAGCATCGGCAACAACAAGCGTGGCTTCATGTCTGGGAAGTCAGATCTAGATGGGTTAAGTGAAAAAGGAAAGATTCAAGCTATACGTCTAGCCTGGGAACTTAGAAAAGTAAAATTTGATCGCATTATTTCGAGTCCCGTAACAAGAGCAAGAGAGACTGCTAATATAGTAGGCTTTGCCAATTCCGCCTCAGTTACAACCGATGTTGCATTTTCTGAGCTAGATCATGGCATATTTGAAGGGCACTTCTGGTGGGAAGAGGAAGTGGTAAATAAGATTCCCAAAAACTGGCGTGAGAATCACCGGGAAGACTGGACCACACCATATCCCGAAGGTGAGAGTATTAAGGATATGTGCGAGCGTGTCTGGAATGGACTTGAAGAGCTAATACAAACCATCAGTACTCATGAAAAAGTTGCAGTCGTGGCCCACCAGGCAGTTATTGCCGCAATATCTTACTGGGCAAAACAGGGGAGAGCTAAAACTTCTGGCAGAGAGGTCCTAGACTATATTCACACAAAACACTATCCCAACGCCTCTGCTTTTTCAATTTCCAAAAAAGCTGGTAAATACAAAATTCAAAATACGCTAGATAAATTTACCAGTGTTAACTCCTCAGTTGATAGTGTCCGCTTCTATACCAATCATATCTTCCATAAGAAAGTAGAGGACATAACAAATGTATCTACCGTATCTAGTAATAATGTCTATCAGTTAGATGGAGAGTCCTCAGCTGTAATAAAGATATTATCTGATCAAGAGTCGCTCACAGCAAGTAGGCTTATAAGACTATATAGCTATCTTGAAAAAAACAGCACCATCTCTGCACCTAAGATTCTTCATCAAGATCTATCAGGTTGCTTCTTCGGGCATGATGTAATTATTCAGGACTATGCTAATGGTAAAGATCAAAGCGCTTGTATTAAGAGCAAGCATAGTTCAAAACAACTCCTTCAAGACATATATACTAATATAACTAAACTTCACCAACTACCCTTAGAGCAAGTGCAGGATTTCTGGTATCCAGATGACTGGGAAGAAAAAGCTCACCCCAACTGGAAGTTATATATGCAAACGGAGATTAACCACACCATAACTTCACTATATAAAACAAATCTACCTATGAAATCTCTAGCTTACACTCTTAGGAATCTTAGCAAACTAGAAGAATACATAAATAGTGATAAATACGCTCTGGTTCCGCTCCATGGAGACCTAGTGCCCAAAAACATAATTGTGGATCACAATGGTGACTGTGAATTTATCCGTCTTGTAGACTTTGAAAGGGCTCGTATTGGAGATGCCCTCTGGGACTTAGTATATTACTATGGACATCTTCAGAGGTTAGATCTCAAGCTACAAGATGCATGGCAGGACTGTTTCTGGGGGAGTCTCTCAAAGGAACGTAAAGAAATCTTTGAGTTATTTCTTACTCTCTTCCATGCCTGGAGTGTGCGGGATATGGAAGAATATAAGGATGACACTAAACGAGGTAACCTAGGTTGCAAGTCTCTTAATATACTAAAACAGCTAGTATAGCTCTTATTTGACAACCAATTAATGTGTATTACAATATGCATTACTATGAGTGAGTATGAAATGAGGGAGGGAGATATCCTATTTACAGGTCTAGATACTGACGAAAGCGTCAGAGAAGCCGTTCCATATCTATACACTCTTACCCAGGAAGTTATACAAAATCAAAGAACCATAACTGCTGGAGAATCACGGCTTTCATCGAGTGAAAAAGTTACAGCTGAAGACGTTGAATATGCACTCGATATTACGCTATCTTTTCGAAGTTCTGAAAATTCAGCAACTGAAGCTAATTATGCTGGAATCGTCAATGCTACTAACTTTATTCTCTTTAATGAATACTATAATCCTGAACAAAAAAATCCTTATGATCCTGGGTCTGGATTGAAGGATGTATTTGAGGAAGAAGCTAGTCTAGAAGCTCAAAAAGTTGCAAAAGAATTATGGGCATACGAACAACGGGAGATTTTAAAGGAAAAGATAGAGCAACTCGTAGTTGGTTCAAAGGTTGAGCTAGGTGTCAGGGGTGGACTGGCAGCAGGGAAGACTACTTTTTTAGACACCATTGCAGCTAGTCTGAATCTTGCCGCTATCAATGGGGGACCACGAGGTAGCGAGCCTGAAGATGTTGAAGTCTGGTATCCAGATATAGAGACTCATAATCATTATAGATATAACAGAGCTAGCACTAGGGGAGAAGAAGCAACTCTCGGGAATGAACAGGTACAGCTATTTGCTAAAACTCCCAAAGGGTTAAGAAATGTGACGGTTCATAGCACCGGTGGGCATATTCGCGCAGATGATCTGCGAGGGGAAGAGCCTCAAGCTTGGGCATATTTTTTGGATTATGAATTAATGTCTCAGGTGTCTGAGCTAGGACAACAAGTAGATCTTGAGCAGGTATTATGTAACTGCGAGACCTTACGGGAAACAGCTTTAAGCTTGGTAGATAAATATAATGCACAGCATGCTGGAACTGCACCAACTGTAGGCGTGCTCAGCAAACTTCCAGTTGGAGTAGAGGTTATGGAAGTTTTGGATATGGTTAATCGTGCTTATAGGAAAATTTTAGAGATTGCCGAGACCATAGACACAACACATGACTGGGAGCTACTAGAACATAATTTTGTATTACCAGATTCAGTAGACATATATAAACTGACAGACGAATGGCTACCTATTCGTAACGATCACCCAAGCTACACTGGGAGTATGGAAGTTCTTAACAGGCTCATGGAGCTCGGTCTTAAACAGAAACCAGAAAGCGAAAACCTAGTTAAGCCAGTAAGATTTGGAGAAGGAGACGACGAAGCAACTGTGCATTATTTAGAAGTCTTACAGGATAACTCGTAACCAGATTATTGTATAGTACAATAAGAAACATGGATAAAATTACATTTGAAGATTTTGCAAAACTAGATATACGCATAGGCACCATTGTTGAGGCAGAGGCGGTTGAAGGAGCAGACAAAATACTAAAGCTGGTAGTGGATCTTGGAGATGAAAAACGAACTATTGCCGCAGGTATTGCAGAATTTTATACTCCCGAGGAGTTAATAGGAAAGCAAGTTCCAGTTCTAACAAACCTTGAACCAAGAACATTCAGGGGAGTAGAAAGCCAAGGAATGATTCTAGCAGCTGGTGATAAGGAACCTATATTACTTCATCCTGATAAAGTGATTGCCAACGGCACCAAGCTCCGCTAATATATAAAGATCCGATCTTTATATGTTAAAACTTTATCGTACTTACTAGCTGAATCCGCAGCAAGTCCAATATAACAACTAGTACAGTTAGGCTGATCACCTAATATACAAAGATCGCCACCATTTCAGAATATTTCATATTTTGTATTATAGTATGAAAATGCCTGCTAGCAATGCGCTGGACGGGAGATTGCCATAAACCTCAATTTGTGTTAACATTCCCACATGAATGAGTACGAATTAACGTTTGTTTTGGATCCAGTATTAAAGAAAAATGATAAGGATGAAATTCAAAGCAAAATTGAAGATTGGATTAAGTCACTTAAAGGGAAAATAACAAAGTTTGAAGATATGGGTATTCGCGAGCTTGCTTATGAGATAAATAAGAACAAACAGGCACTGTACATGTTTTTTACTATCACAGGTGAGGCAAACTTTGATAAAATAATCCAGAATAGGGTTAAAGAAGATAAGCGCATCTGGCGTTATCTATTAGTTAAAAAAATAAACAAAATTAAATAATATGGCATCATACTCAGTAAACAAAGTTATTCTCATAGGAAATCTTACACGTGATCCAGAGCTTAGATACACAGCTAAAGGCATACCTGTATGTTCATTTAGCATTGCCACAAGTAGAAATTGGACAACGCCCGATGGAGAAAGCCGTGAAGATACCGAGTTTCATAACGTAGTTGCCTGGGCTAAGCTGGCAGAAATCTGTGGTAATTTACTCCACAAGGGAAGAAAAGTTTATGCTAGTGGCAGACTTCAAACTAGAGATTGGCAACCAGAGGATGGTGTTAAGCGCTACAAGACAGAAATAGTTATTGATGAAATGATTGCCCTCGGAGCAAATACTGGCGGCCAGACAACTGAAGGTGGTAAGCCAGAAGAGTCGAAACCAGAAAAACCTTCTCCTGATAAAGATGAGGAAAAGGAACAAAAAAATAAAACAGAAGAAAATTCTAAACCGGGGAATGAAGTTATAAATCCCGACGATATACCTTTTTAGAATATGGCAAAAAAAAATAAAAAAGATACCAAAAGACGGCACGAAAAACCAGACTTTCCAAAGTTTAAGCTTGAGATGCCAGATTACAAAAAACCCGACTTTTTACGCAAGTTTATGACACAGCGAGGTAAGATCGTACCCGCAAGCCGTAGTAACGTTAGCGCAACTTTTCAGCGAAAACTCCGCCAAGAAATAATCAGAGCTAGACACCTAGGATACCTGCCATTTGTAGATAAATAATCAATAACTGATGCCCCAGTTAACAATCTCCATCTTGCCCGAACACATCCTTAAGGTCAAATTAGGAGATAAGCTTGAAGCTGGTGATATTATTGCAGAGGCGCAAATTTCAAAAAGTGCCAAGCTAAATATCTCCGAACTTTTGCATATTAAGCCAGACAAATTAGCTAATCACTTACTTGTTAAGGAAGGAAATGCAGTGCGGGCAGGTCAGCTAATTGCTCAAAAAAAGGGAGTATTTTCATCTACGACAATTAAGTCACCAGTATCTGGAGCTATTTCTCTTTCAAGTGAGTTAGGCTCTATCTTAATCCAACCACAAGACAAGTTATCTTCAACCATTTGTCCATGTACAGCAATTGTTGAAGAAGCTGATTCATCGAGTGTTATAATTAATTCTGACAAGTTAGTTATTGCTGGTAGTTTGGGAGCTGGTAGCGCGCTGGGCGAACTTAGAGAGCTAGGACCAGACGTAGATTTCTACGATGTAGACGATAAGTTTAGAGGAAAAATAGTCGTTACTACAAATCTTAAATCCGCTGTTTTGGCCAAAATGAAGGCATTGGGTGTGCAAGGTGTTATTGTGGATACAAGTATTAACAGCTCAGCCCTGCCTTTTGTTGTTGTTAACAAGATTAGCGACCTGACAGACTACATAGGCCAACAAGCCAAACTATATAATGAAGGTAATAACAACTATATATTAATAACATAATGGATAATAAAACAGCACTTCGCGGAATTCGTAACTTTGCAATGATCCTCACACTAATGGTAGTTTCTGCAACTGTGGGTTATGACATCGGACGCAGGAAAATTGGCGTATCAATAGCTCCTAGAAAAGCTCCTTTCATAATGATAGAGAATAAATATCCTCCCGAAAAACTGGATATTAGCTTCAATCTTTTTTGGGATGTCTGGGAAAGAATCAATCAGCAATATATTGATCGAGATGAAATAAATAAGCAGAACCTAGTTTATGGAGCTATTAAAGGCATGGTTTCAGCAGTAGGGGATCCTTACACCGTTTTTCTTCCACCAGACGATCAGCAGCGCTCCAAAGAGGATCTTGCCGGGAGTTTTGAGGGTATTGGTGCCCAACTAGGAATGAAAGAAGGACACATTATGGTCGTGGCTCCTCTAAAAGGCATGCCCGCTGAAAAGGCTGGTCTACTTTCGGGTGACTATATTATTGAAGTTGAAGCAGAGGATACAACAGGTTGGACGCTGCCCGAAGCAGTCAATAAGATTCGCGGAGAGGGTGGAACAATAGTAACTTTGACCATTGTTCGTGAGGGTGAAAATGAGTCTCTTAAAATTCCAATTACCCGTGGGACAATTAATGTTCCTTCGATTGAAACCCGGCTAATTACCGCAGACTGCTCGAGCTCAAAATCAAATGGGGGAGACTTCTGCGAAACAAAGACTGTAGAAGACTGTACAAACTGCGCGCAAATAGCCATACTCCAACTTTCTCGTTTTGGCGGTCACACTAATAGTGAGTGGCAAGAAGCGGTAGATCAAATTATTGGATTTAGAGAAAAAGCAGCAGTCGAAAAGAAGAATTTTAAGGGCATGATTCTAGATCTGAGAAATAACCCAGGTGGTTTCCTGCAAAGCGCTGTATTTATTAGCTCAGAATTTATTGAATCGGGCACAGTAGTTCAGCAAAAGGATGCAACTGGAACAGTGGAAAAATATGAGGTTGAGCGAGTCGGTAGGCTTTTGGATATCCCAGTGGTAGTTTTAATTAATGGAGGATCTGCTTCTGCCTCAGAGATTGTTGCTGGAGCCCTAAGAGATCATAAGCGCGCCACATTGGTGGGTGTTAAATCATTCGGTAAAGGGTCTGTTCAAGAAGCACAAGAACTAGCAGAAAACGCAGGACTTCACGTTACTATTGCAAAATGGTTAACACCCAATGGAGACTCAATTAATAAAAACGGTATTGACCCAGACGTGGTAGTTGAATATGACCGGGAAAATCTTGATCTTGACGAGCAATTTGCCAAAGCACTCGAGGTATTAGTAAAGTAGTTTACGTGATATAATTACAAATAATGAAGACACTTCTAGCTAGCTATCAAGTAATTATTAAAAAAGATACGAGAACTGGCACTAATAGCTCTGCTTATTCTTCTTATGTTCCAGAGCTTGGAATTGCAGCGGACGGCGACACTATAGAGGAGACGGTAAAAAATACAAAGCAAATTATTAAGTTTCACCTTGAATCTCTCATTGAGGAAGGGGAGTCAATTCCAGAAAATACAAATGAATCGTTTATTGTTGATGCACAGGTAACGCTTCAAGTAAACAAACCTGTTAGATATGCCTAAACTTCCTCAAATTAAACCCAGAAAACTTCTTAAAATATTACTAAAATTGGATTTTACTATAAAACGACAGAAAGGTTCTCATGTTCGTTTGCATGGACCCAAGAATGAACGTGTTACTCTAGCAATTCACAATAAACCATTGGCAAAAGGAACCCTTAATGCTATCTTGAAACAAGCAGAACTATCAGTGGAAGAATTAATTGGCTCGCTATAATGGGCTATTTAAATTTCCTTACAACCTGATCCAGGTCGCCAGCAACTATTTTTTCCAGATTCTGCCATTTCTTATTGATGCGGTGATCAGTCACTCTATTTTGCGGATAATTATACGTTCTTATTTTTTCAGATCGATCTCCCGTGCCTATGGCCGAGCGAGCCTGAGTTAAATCTGCTTGAGTTCTAGCTTGTTCTCTTTCCCAAAGTTTTGCACGAAGTAAATCTAGCGCTAGCTCTCTATTTTGCACTTGACTACGCTCTTGCTGAGAACTAGTAATAATCCCAGAAGGTTTATGAGTTACTCTAACTGCAGTACTTACTTTGTTTACATTTTGTCCACCAGCACCACCGCTCCGGAAAAAAGCCCACTCCAGCTCATCAGGTCGTATTAGTATCTCTTGCTCATCAATCTTGGGTAATACCACTACGCTAGCTGTGGAGGTGTGTATGCGACCATAACGCTCAGTCTGGGGCACTCTCTGTACTCTATGAACTCCAGATTCTTGCTTAAGTTTATTATATACATCTTTTCCTTTTATCTTTAAGATTAATTCACCTACCTGACTAACTTTCCAGTTCTTTATTTGGGAGTAACGCAAATACATGCGGAGTAGATCACCCGCCCAGATTTTGGCTTCGTCTCCACCAGCGCCTTGGCGTATTTCAACAATAACACTATTTGGATTAATATTCATAAACAATATTAATATTCATATGATACTACTTAATCGCATTAAGCATATCTTTTAAGGACTTAGGGGCTTTTCTTCGCTCTTCTTCGCGTTCTTTATCTCTTTGCTTTTTTTCTTCAACTTTTATTTTAAGACCCAAAGCCTGTTTTCTCTTTTTCTTAAATCTATCCACTCTACCCATCGCGTCAATGTACTTTAATTCACCTGTGTAGAATGGATGACATTTAGCACAGATATCTACCCGGATACTCTCCAAGATAGATCCAACTTTAAATGCATTTCCACAAGCACAAGAAACCTGGGCATCTGGATACCACTTAGGATGTATAGTCTTTTTCATAAGCCACTATTTTATCACGAAATTTTCTACAAGGATTGTTCTTGCGGAAATGTTCAGTAATCTTTTAAGTTAACAACTTTAACATTTTTTGTTTGTTTTTGGTGTTTAATATTATCAGTAACTAAAACAGCATTCAGGCTATAAGCTAGCGCCATAAAAGATGCGTCATAATAAGTAATATTTAACTCTTTGCCAATTCCGTACGCAATTTGTGCCAATTCCAAAGTTTCAAGCATATATTGAATTGGAAGACTATGTAGTACGCTCAGTGCTTCCTCTACTACAGTTTTAGGCAGTTTCTTACCCTTTAGCAGTGCGTTGGTTACCTCATATTTAGCCAATTCAGGTGCGTATAACCTAACTTTCTCTTTTTCAACTTCAAAAAGTAACTTATCTGCCTGGGTTAAATAGTCTTCATTATCAGCGGAAAGCCACTTCACAACTACAGAGGAGTCAACAATAATATTTCGAACAGACATCAGTGAGCTTCCCGATCTTGAACGATAAATTTAGCTAAATTTCCAGTTTTGCCAGTAAACTCTCTTACTCGACTAATACTACTTCTTAACAAGTTCCAGTTGACTTTAGAAGTGATCCTATGTGGTTCAATTAGAACTTTTGAGTCTGAAACAATAGAAATTGTCACAGCGACAGATTCTGAAATCCAATTTAGTGATTTCCGGATCTCTTCAGGTATTGTTAATTGTCCTCTACCTCTAATTATAGCGGTTATTTGCATATTATATTGTGAGGTTTTTTAGAGGTACTCGTTTCTACAAGGTTTGTCCTTGTATTTTTTTTACATTTGACAAATATATTTGTCTAATACATACTAGACACACATAAAAAATATGGATGAAGAACCTGTCAGCATTGATCAGTCAACAATCACGATTGCGAGAGATGATAAGTCTTGAACTGCCAAGGTCAAAGAATGTTGTGGTGTTTCGAGGGGAAGACGGAGTAACAGCAGTAGGTAGAATAGTACAGGCAATGAGCAGTGGAGAATATCCACTGGACCCACATGGTGGGGAATCTTTCATTTCTAAAGGAGGAGCAGAAAAAATGTTATATCTAGTTCCTAATCCCGCGCATGATTTTTATGGAGATAACCGTCAGGCATGGTTAGAGGAATTCTACAAGGGTAAAACAGGGGATGAAGATTTTTTCGACATGGCATACGATAAAACTGGTGAATTTGCTAGAATTAGATCATTTTATACCGCTATTACCCAGGGGGTATGTTAGCTGACCCAGCTACATTCAATGCTAGAGCAGGTACTATGTTTGAAGAGGCAATGAGAGGAGTAGATGAGTTTGTTGATTAAGCAGAATTAGTTGAAGGTTTTTATAAAAGAGTTAGGTTAGAAATAGAAGATAAATTAACTGGAAAGCCCAGTAATGATTTTGGACAAAGAATCAAACCATATGCGCTACCTTTTCTTTTGGAAAATATCGTCCCAGAGATAGCATCTAAACAAGTGCAAGATCATCTTGCAAGGGCTTATAGTGAAAGACTTGGAGTAATTATTGGTTTTAATGAGCAGATAATGAATCTATAGATTGTATTTCAGTAAGTCCTGGTTCATACGAACACAGAGTTCTAAGACAGTTAGGGCTTATAGCATAACAAGAACTCTGTAGTCCACCTCTCTCGCTAGATTTTTAGAAAGATTAGCTAGTCCTTCCTTTAATTTTCGCTGTACAACTTAAAATTGGGGATATTCTTAAAATGCTTTTTGTGCAAAAGTTTT
>PFSB01000019.1 GCA_002788855.1 Candidatus Roizmanbacteria bacterium CG_4_9_14_0_2_um_filter_38_17
ATTAAAGCATTAGAAACTTTCGAACATGCAGAATTGCCCGACAAATCAACAAAAAAAGACGCTTTGTTGCCGAGGCAATCCATCTGGCTCGAACGATGGTATGAATTCGGACGAATTGATTGGGTTGGAGAGTTGGAGTATCCGGAGTGGACGAATAAAGAGGTGAATAGGTTTCTACAAGCTTGAGAGTAGATGTCAACTTTTTGACGGTTTTGTTGACATTAGGAAAGGAGATGTCAACAGAGTCTTCATTCTAGGAAGAAATAACATTAAAAGTTGCCCCTGATGTTTTTATTAGATAATCTTCAGTGCTTCCCAATAACTGTATTATGTCATCTGATACTTTATCTTTGGAGAGACCTGGCTGGACAATGGATACTTCAAACACAAACTTTTTGGCAAGCCTCGCAAACTTCTTAAGCTTATTAACGTCGCTCATGGTCCCTTTAATAAACCGTGTCTTGTTTTCTTTTTGCCAACTATCTTCTCTCCTCTTCATATGGTCTACCAAATACTCCATACCATTATGTTTCCATCTGATACATTTTTGAGCCTGACCACAAAGTGCATAAAAGTCTTCTACTCTCGAGCCAGGTGTTGGTTTTGAAGAAAACTTACAATGAATGAGATGCAGTTTAAAGGAGTCACTTGACTCTTTTCTGAGGGCAATGATATCAGCCGCTTCCCCTGAAGCATCATCATTAAACATGATTTCATGGTCATTCTTAAAATGTTCTGCAACTCTATGCTGAATACTCTTCATATCACCGTCCTTACCCATGGATTCGATCTGAATATCAGTCTTATTCCAGTCAAGAACGTTTATCTTCTGTTTATCGAAAAACTGATTCAGGGGCGGCGTGGGAACGTGGTAATTATTAAAAGTGAAGGAACCATCAGAATAAATAATTGTTATCGGGTCAGTTTCGACATAATCAATAAACGGGATGGCATCCTTACTATATTTCTTGATACTTACTTTTTTCCCTTTTACCAAACTATAAACAGCTTTCTCCCCATAACTAATTTTGTAAAATGACTCTTCGTCTTTGGAAAATATTTTAAAGAAAATAGGACCATTATCTTTAAAGTCTGTAATCTCAAGATCAACCTCATAAAGCTTATATTCTTTATCACCAAAGCATACCAAAATATTGTCCTCGTCAGCAGATAATATTTTCTCTCCCCATTGAGCTAATATGGCTATTGAAGAATGTCTTTTTTCTAAGGCTTTGGGTCTTAAAAAGTCCTTGATAATCTCACTTTCTTTTATTTCATTATCAAAAATCTTGTTCGCAATTCGATGACACCAACTCTTCCATTCCATGATTGTTCCACCACCCATAGACCAAACTTTGCCACTCTTTGCTGAACAACCAATTGAAACTCGCTCACCGTCTTCGTATCCCCAACCAAAAATATTATTAAGAACTCCACCCTTTGCTTTATCTAAAGATGATAAGCCTGTAGTGATATCAATACCAAAGTGCATTGTGTAGGAGATCTTTCCAACAGTTGATACACCTAAGTTCCTTGCCAATGTCCTTTGGACACCAGAAAATATATTAAACGAATATGATCCGTTTTTAGGTTTTGTAGAATCTCCACATATCAATGTGGAAAGTTTGGCCGAGTTAATGGCATCATAATCGCTGCATTGTAAGAAAAGTGCCTTGTGTTCTTCACTCCAATGAGCAACTATCAGTTCAAAACTATGATTTTTTATATCCTTGTATCTACCCCATTTCACATCTTCAGACTTACTAATCACAACAACTAGCACCTTCTTGTCGTGATTTATGGCATGCCAATGCAAATATTTATCTGGAATAATTTCAGAAAACTTATGGGGGGTCCAACTCTCACATTTCGTCTCATATACCAAGGTGGAGTAAGAAGGTCTTAGGTTCCAAAGCGAAATATGTTTAGACAACTCTCCAGAGAAATTGTTAATAAATTCATGAAAATCGATCTCCCTTTGTATGGTGGATTCACTCTTCTCTTTAATAAGCTTATTCCAGTCAGCGGGCTCTGAGTATAGAGCTTCTAGCTCTTTACCAACTTTAGGATCACCGATATTAATGACGACAGTAGCGTCATCCACATCCTTAGAGAATCTTGTGAATCTACCTATAAACTGTAAAGTAATTGCTAAACTTTTGTGAGTATCGTGCAAAGCGGCGATTTTCAGATTTGGCAAATCAAACCCTTCGCCCAACATGTCAACACAAACTATTATCTTGCTGGTTCTGTTATTGAGTTTATCGAGCGATTCTCGTATCTCCTTTTTGGTCAGATCTGAATTAACTGATATAGGATTGTATTCAGGGGCCAATTTCTGATAAATCCTGATTATTTCTTCAGCTCTTGTTTTATTACTGCACCTAGCCATCAGTAAGTGATCATGATTCTTCGACAAGTCTACTTTTAGAGCGTCTATCGCAAATTTTGCTATTTTTTCATCAGCTTCATTATCATCAAACTCTTCAATTTTAATAAGATTAATCCTCTTAAAATATCCGTCATCCTGTGCCATTCCAAGTGGATAGTTGTAAATAATATCGCCCTCAATCTTTTTACCATCCCTTCTAAAGGGTGTTGCAGTAAACTGCAAAATTTGCTTTTCCTTAAACAGATTTTTAATATCACCCCACGTTTGTGCTGGAACATGGTGTGCTTCGTCAATAAAAAGATGGGAACATTCTTGAGAGAATAGTTGTTTAATTTGATCAGGAAAATTGTGTAAGGCCTGAGATGTGGTGACTATTACATTAGAATTTGTTATTAACTCCTTTGCTTCTTTTATATTGCCAATTCCTGACTCGATTAAAGTTACTCTTGGATTAAAAATTCCTGAATTAACAACACAAACCTCTCTTAAACAACCTAGGTTTGAAAACTTGCTAAACATCTGTTGCCTTAATATCGAGCTAGGTACCAAGATCAAAACTTTAGAACATTGGGAATAGATCAAGGTTGATAACATTACCTCTGTCTTACCAGTCCCTGTCGGCATCACAACCGTGCCACAGTTTTTCTTAACTGACCAGTGCGAGGCAATTGCATGCAATGCTCCTAATTGTGAGGGTCTCAAACCAGGTTCTCCATCCGTTTCCTCCTTAAAGATGAATTGATTTGCCCATGACTTAGTTATTTCGAGGGGTGTCTGCGGCGCATTTTGAGCTATGTGCTTTTCCCACTTTAGTTCAGTACTTGAATTCAAGTTTTCAATATTTGAGATTCCTCTAACTCTTAAAACGTTTTTTCCTCTGAGTTCAGCTTTTTCATTTGGTAGTATTAAATAGTAAAGCCTATCCAATTCGTCTTTGGCCACAAACACCCCAGGTTTATCAGGTTGTTGATAAACCTCAACTTCCTTAATTTCTTCCTTTTGTGCGAGCTGAATTAACTTATTTTTCCCCCAATGTTTGGTATAGAGGAGCAACTCAGGAATCTTAATCTTGGCAGTTCTAGTGTGTTTCATTGTCATGTTCATAAAGCCATTAAACCCTCGTTTGCAGTTTCAATGCTGCATCTATCACGAAATCTCTGACGTTTTTATAATTTGATGGCGTGATTTCCTTTGACTTTTTTTCCGAAATATCACAATGGTACTCACCATTCATCATTCTCATGGGTCTCGGAGTTACTGATAAAAATTGAAAGTAATCGTTCATCTTAACGCCAAGCGTACTAACAAAAGATATGTCTACCAAATACTCAACTCCATTTATTAATTGATCCCATGCCTTAGAAAAATCTCCACCAATTGCATCTAGATGGAGAAAAAATGAACTGGAAAAACCAAAGTCTGTTCTAAAAATTGGTCTTTTCCCAGTTGCCTTCTCTAAGTTTTCTTGGAGGTTATATCTCACCATTTCAAAGGCCACAGCTAAATTACAAAACGCTTCCGCCGTTTTCCCGTTTGAAATATCACTGTCAGCCTCATTGATTTTTGTCTTAATTTGACCATCATCAATTGCAACAATTAAATCAACATCAGACAAAGTTGTTTGAAATATACTTTGTGCCAAGGTATTAATTTGATTATCTGCCCATAAAATTACCTCTTTTGTTACATCCGGATCTGGGAAAATGAGGTCATGTTTAAACGCAACCCTCATAGAATTCAGTTTTGAGACATTTCCGATATCAATTAAGTCAGGAATTGCTTTATCAATTTCTTTTGCATAATCAGAAATATACATTTTTGATTTCTTTTTTCCTCCAACTTTGGGGTGTGCATAAGTAATCTGGAGCATCCATTCCAATGCGTCATGTGCATGTAAGATAGAAAAAGCCCTTTGGATCCCTGTTCCTTGTACAGATTTTGTTGCCTCACCAAGTAGTAACTTCACAGCAATCAGTTCATTTATTTTTTGTGTTCTCATAGTAGATTATTTCCAACCCGTTTAAGCACTCTTCCTTCTGGGGGATATGCAGAGTAAGAAGCACGGTCAAGCTCATGTGTTTGATTATTTTGCTGTAAAACCAAGCGCGGAGAGTCAGGTCGATTATTGTTCCAGATATAGTTGCCGCCAGTAAACAAATGATAGTCAGCACCAGATCGGTCAACTTGATATAGATTTTCTAACGGAATTTCACCACCCGAATGCACCCTTATAACTCTACTTACTCCCAAAACTCCTCTAAAGATCATTACTTCTTCCCAAACGCCGTTAGGATATTGAGCGGTATAAGCAATATGATGAAGTCTGATATTTTGTAGTGGATAATCTTCATCCCCGGAATTTTTAAAATCGACCCATTCTCCAGCAAGTTGAGAGGAAGGAACAACATTCCCAAGGCGGTCTTTACCAGAAGGATTTGGTTTAGCTTGGATGATCAGTAATTGTTTCATAGACATTTATATTCTTTGGATGTCGCGCTTGACATCACTGTAGATTTATCATAAAGTTATCATAATATGCCCTTGTCCGTCAAGCCTCTTACAAACAGACAAAAAGAAGCCCTGGATTTCATAAGCTCCTTTATCACAACAAAAGGCTATTCTCCTTCTCTAAAAGAACTTGCTTCGTTTCTGAAAACTGAAAATCTGAGTACTGCTCAGTATTTTATTCAGGAATTGGAGAAAAAAGGTCATCTTAAGCGAGATCCACATAAAAGTCGCGGAATCACGCCTACTGTACAAAAACAAACGGTCCCCCTACTAGGTTTTATCGCAGCCGGAGAGCCCATAGAACCAATTGAAGACTCAGAACCCATTCAAATTCCAACTAATATCAAGCTGAACAAGAACGACTCCTACTATGCTCTCAAGGTAAGGGGTGACAGCATGATCGATATGGGAGTTCTTGATAACGATGTTGTTCTCATAAAACATCAAATGACTGCTAATATTGGAGAGGTTGTTGTTGGCATAACAGAAAAGGGCGCAACTCTCAAAATCCTTAGCAAGGACAATGGTCAAATTGTACTCAAACCAAGAAACCAAAAATATAAAACCATCATTCCAGAGCAACTTGAGATTAGAGGTGTGTTTGTAGGTTTAGTAAGAGGTGGTAATTAGATACAATGAACTAAGCAATATGAACAATGTAACAATTACCCAATTAGTCGAAAAATATAAATCCAATAGAGATGCATACTTAAAAGCCGACTACAAAGAGGCTCAATTAAGAATTGATTTTCTAGACCCTCTTTTTGAACTTCTAGGATGGGACATTAAGAATGTTAATGGTAAGTCTACAAACGAAAGAGAGGTTTTGGTTGAAGAATCATTGAAAGAAGATATTTATTCCACCACAGAAAAGCCTGATTACACGTTTCGTCTTTTTTCTGAAAGAAAGTTTTACTTAGAAGCTAAAAAACCTAGTGTCAAAATCGACACGGACAATGAACCTGCGAAGCAAGTCAGACGCTATGGCTTTACTTCAAAATTAAAAATCTCCGTGCTTTCCAACTTTGAATACTTAGCAATTTATGATTGCTCAGCCAAAGTGGAAGAAACTGATCATGCTTCAAAATCTCGAATAAAACTTTATCATTTCACCGAATACGAAGAAGCCTTTGAAGACATCAAGATATCTCTAAGCCACGACAGTGTTTACACTGGTTCATTTGATGAAACCTGGGAATACATTGAGCAACAACTTAAGCTTTTCAGTGTTGACGACCTCTTTCTTTCCCAAATTAATCAGTGGCGCTTAATTTTAGGAAAAGAGATATTCTCACACAAACCCGACTTAAAAGAGACAGAATTAAATGATCTCGTACAAAAATACATAAACAGCATTATCTTCCTACGGGTTTGTGAAGACAGAAACCTTGAAACATATAAAACCCTTCTCTCCAGTAATGGCAACTACGAAACTTTAATTAAGCTTTTCCGAGAGGCTGATAGAAAGTACAACTCAGGACTTTTCAATCACACATTAAATGAGGAAGTCATCAAAAACAATAGTTCAGCTTTTTGGACGATAATCTCCCAGCTCTACTACCCTGAAAGCACGTACTCTTTTGCAGTTTTTGCCTCAGATATTTTAGGGAATATTTATGAAATTTTCCTAGGAGAGAAGTTGACCATAAGCAGTGGTGAAATCTCACTCACAAAAAAGCCGGAGCACATCGATCGAGATATTGTTACTACGCCAACCTTTATCATTAAGGATATTTTAAGAAAAACCGTTCTTCCGTTTTGTGAAGGCAAGACAGATTCGGAGATATTAAGTTCGTCATTCGCTGACATTGCTTGTGGATCAGGAGCCTTTTTATTAGAAACCTACCAACTCATAGTTGACTATTTGGTGGACTATTTTCTTAAGACCACTCCTGAAACACTAATTCGAACGGGCGTGAATACATACAAACTTCCCTTTCAAATCAAGAAGCAAGTTCTTGTAAATTGTCTTTACGGAATTGATAAAGATTTCAACGCAGTTGAGGCTTGCAAGTTTGGTTTGTTACTTAAGCTTCTTGAAGATGAAGATAGTACTACTATTCCAACTCCAGCATTACCACTTTTGGACAGAAATATTCAATTTGGGAATAGCTTAGTGGATTCAACCCAGACTTCGAGAGAGAACCGAACAACTATTAATCCCTTTGACTTTGGTGAAACAAAATTTGACGTTATTGTTGGCAACCCTCCATACATGTCAACAGAACACATTAAACAACTAACTCCACTTGAACTCCCAATATATAAAAGGACTTACACTTCTTCACACAAGCAATTTGATAAATACTTCTTATTTATCGAGAGAGGACTCAAACTCCTCAAGGAGAATGGTTTTCTGGGATATATTGTTCCGAGTAAGTTTGCAAAAGTAGGGGCTGGTCAGAAACTTCGAGAGTTACTAAGGAGCCAGGAATTTGTAGAAGAAATCGTTTCCTTTGGTGCGAATCAAATATTTCAAGATAAGACGACTTATACCTGCATGCTTGTGCTTAAAAACAATGGACAAACTTCATTAAAGTACATTGAAGTCAAAGACTTAAATAGTTGGAAAACTAGAAATATTGACCTGAGAGATTATGATACCGTTGCGTTTGACGAATTAGATGATGATGTTTGGGTCTTAGTCCCTGGATATCTCAAGCCAGCATATGAGGCTATTAACAATCAAAGTAAATTGTTAGAGGAGCTTATCGGTTCAGATAACATTTATAACGGCATACAAACAAGTGCTAACAATATTTATATTCATACAGCTTCAAAAGAAGACGAAACCTATGTATATTTTTCAAAAGACGGAAGAACATGGAAAGTAGAAAAGACCTTAACAAGGCCATATTTCAAAACTTCCAGTGGTAGCGATAATCTAAATTCCTATCGTCCTTTCAAACCAAACGCTTTTGTTATTTATCCGTATCTTAAAACTACCTCAGGAATAGAATTCGTAAGAATGGATAAGCTAAAAGCTGAATTTCCTTTCATGCATGAATACTTAATGGCGTATAGAGAAGCTCTAAGTGACCCTAAGCGTGATATAAAACCTACCCCAGAAACAGACAATGAGTGGTACCGATTTGGAAGACATCAAAGTTTAGACAAATGCGATGTCCCATCAAAAATAATTGTTGGTGTTTTGTCCCAAGGAAACAAGTATGCAATTGATTACTATGGAACGCTCATATCATCGGGTGGTACTGCTGGCTACTGCATGATAACCCTACCGGATGGGTTCCCCTATTCTGTTTACTATGTTCAGGCTTTGCTTAATTCAAAATATCTTGAATGGTACTCTTCCCTTATTGGTGAGGTGTTCAGAGGCGGCTACATTGCTAGAGGAACCAAAGTCTTAAAAAGACTTCCAATAAGAACAATCGATTTTACTAAGATTGAAGAGAAAAACCTTCATGACCAGATTTCTGCGACTCAGAAAGACCTTATAAGGATTCAGGGTGAAATAGATACAAATCGGAGTGATCATAGAGTGACCGATCCGCTACAAAGAGAGTTTGATCTTAAAAAAACCGAATTAAACCAAGCACTGGTGAGACTGTATGGATTAAATGATATGGACGACCAGATTCCATTGATTTCAAAAATGTATGAAGCTAATTAATGAAACTACTAAGGAAAAATTGCGAGGAGGTTTTTACACTCCCAATTCCATTGCTGCGTTTATTTTAAAATGGGGTTTCAATGGCAATAAGGAAAATGATGTTTTAGAACCGAGCTGTGGTGATGGTGTTTTTCTGGAAGAAATCAGGAACGGCAATTATAAATATAAAAGCGTCACCGCAGTTGAAATTGACGCTGTAGAGGCTGAGAAAACAAAAAAGATTGCTCTTTTAAAATGCAAGGTTATCGTCTCTGATTTTCATGAATTTTGTCTCAAATCTAGTCAAAAATTTGACCTCGTTATTGGCAATCCTCCCTACATCAGATATCAATTTTTTGATCGCAAACAACAAAAAATGGCTGATGAGATATTCACAAGAGCCCAATTAAAATATTCAAAATTGACTAACGCCTGGGTCTCATTCGTAATTGGCTCCAGTTTGTTACTGAAGGAAAAGGGCAAGATTGGTTTTGTTCTTCCGGCGGAATTATTACAAGTCTCCTTTGCCCAACAACTCAGGGAGTTTTTGGCACATTTCTATAACAAGATAAACATTATCTCCTTTAAGACCTTAGTGTTTCCAGAAATTCAACAAGAAGTGATAATCCTTCTCTGTGAGAAAAATGGTTCCGACTCTCATTTTATCGAGCATTTAGAACTCAGTGGCGCACAAGAGTTATCAAATCTTGATGTAACAACTTTAAGAAGTCCCAAAAAGAAGATTGATTTTAAATCTAATAAATGGACTTTTTACTTTCTAGATCAAGAGGAAATAGATTTTATTGAACGACTTCAAGAAAGCGAAGTAATTCCCAAGCTCGGTAAGTATGCAAAAGTTGAGGTAGGAATAACTACCGGCTCAAATCCATTTTTTACAGTTTCAGCTTCAACGGTTAAAGAATACAATTTAGAAAAATTTGCCCAACCTTTGGTGGGTAGAAGCGTTCAGGTTCCTAGTGCAATTTTTACTCACAAGGATTGGCTAGAAAATAGGATTGCTGAGGCGAGAACACACCTTTTGGTATTCCCATCATTGTCCGAGCTGAAAAACCATGCTGGTGCCATGAAATACATTAGATGGGGTGAAGATCAAGGAATTAATAAAGGATATAAATGCAGGATTAGGGATGAGTGGCAGATGGTTCCCTCACTTCGTATTTCAGATGCACTTTTCATAAGAAGAAATAATTTATATCCAAAATTAATTATTAACGAAGCTGGGGCTTACACCACTGACACAATGCATCGAGTTACAGTAAAACCTGGCATTGATATTAATGCCTTAATCGCAAGCTATTACAATTCTTTATCTTTAGCGTTTGCCGAAATTTGTGGAAGAAGTCATGGAGGAGGCGTCTTAGAGTTAATGCCTAACGAGGCAGAAAAAATATTGCTTCCCTACAATGAGAACAATAAAGATTTGCTTGAGGATATTGATAACATGATAAGAAATAAAAAAGATATATCAGAGATATTGAAAGTCACTAATCAAAAGATTCTAAAGGATAATTTTGGATTATCATCAAGTGATATTAAAATTGCTGAAAACATCTGGAAGAAATTGTCAGCAAGACGGCTAAATAGAGGTAAGAATAATCACTCCTAGAAATGTATTCTCCGATGGATCCAAGGCAGTTGTTTCTATTTTGGAAATAACTGCCAAGCAAAACACGAGCCCTGACCCCGCTTGGCCAAGTTTACGAGGCGTTTGCTGCCTGGTTGGGCTAATTGTACCCTGGAAACAAAATCTGGAGAATTCGAAAGCAATTATCAGGAAGCTAGTAACTACAATCCTTAATGGTCGCCCAGTCAATGATAATGCCAGAACTTGCTCTGTTAACCACACAATCCATAGCTCCCATGAACCACCAATACTGGATAGCAAAAAGTACGACCAAAAACGCTACAAATAATAAAACTTTCTTCATACTCATATTCTACAACGGCCTACAACTTCTCTAGCTCCCAGCCGTCATTATCGTAGACCGCTACCTGACCGCTCTGCATGATGGTCATACTCACTGTCGGGTATCGAGTATAAGTGCTTTTTAAGCACCATACCCCCTGATCGTTTTGGTAAGCACCCTCTCGCTTCTGGTCGACATCTCCACACTCCACAGTATCGTTTGTGTATGGCTTGCTTGTATCAATCCACCTTACAAAGAAGTTGCCAACCTTCCTGCCTTCGAATTGGTAAGTCATCTTGGTAATGTCTACCCCAAAGATGTCCTGATGTTTAATCATGAAGGCTTCGGCTACTGGCTTGATTGCCTCATGTGTCGTATAAGTGGGTGTGTCGTCGTACTCGGGCATGTTTTCGAACCAACGAGTACCGTCTTCCTTCGTTCCCCATCGGCGCTCGGCTTCTCCCACTTCGACAATGTAGTTAGTCTTAGGATCGACAGTAAAGGCAAACCGAGCTGCTTCGTAGTGTTCAGAGGCAGGACTGGAATAGTCGGTCCCACTATCATCGGGCTTACCATTAAATCTACTACAGAGAAACTCTACGGGAATATCAGTTAATCCCAAAAACTTTTGAATATTAGCCACTGCTTGCTCCCGCTCTTCTGCAGATCGGGAAGTGAGTAAACAAAACTTTTGCCGTGCTTCCTTATAAACCTGAGAATCGTTGTTAGGATTTTTCTCCATCACTGCCAGCAATTTTGAGATTTCTGTAGACTTTTTTAGCTCAGCTGATTGATCAACCAAAAGCAGCTTGACTGAATCCCTAAACGACAACTTGTCAAAACAGCCAGTATAAAAATCCCACTTATCACCCTCCATCAGAGTCGTGATCGGGAACTGAAGATGGGTTTGAGCAAGGCAATACTGATCCTTGGCTCCTTCCAGTTTGAAGTTGCCAAAAACAATCAGAGCCAAGGCAAGTACTACGCCTCCTCCAATCAGTAAGCGGCCTTTTGATTTTTTCATTGTCATATTCATAATTATGCTCCTTTCTGTAAGGTTTGCCGATGTTAACTTCGTTTGGCGCTAGTTGTCAAATCTTTAGCCAGTTTCACTCAAACATGCATTTTCACTAAACAGTGAAAACGGGCAAAAGAGTGAAAATCTTTAACTGTAAACAAAAGTGAACATAAACCACCATAAAGTTTATTGAGATAAACATACGAC
>PFSB01000020.1 GCA_002788855.1 Candidatus Roizmanbacteria bacterium CG_4_9_14_0_2_um_filter_38_17
CATATTCACCTCCTGTCTTTTTTCTCAGGAAGTGAATTGTACCTAACAAATTGTTCCTAGGGGGTTGCGATCGTTTCTAGAACTTGTGTCAGCAGCTACAAGGTTTGTCCTTGTAGAAACGTCGAGGACCAAGTTCAATCCACCTTCTATTTTTAGAAGGCTACTGATTAATAATCTTAAGAACAGCCTTTACAGATGGATTGGAAGTTTTTTTAAGTTTAACTTTACCACCAAAATTCTTCATGAGAGGAGTTATAAACTCGTCTGCCCATGATGGTGTTAAGACAAAAACTTTGTCAAAATCTACTAGAATATCTTCATCATTAGCTATTTCTCTTAATACTGGCTGGTATGCAAGCCAAGCTTCCTTTCCAGCTGGACGTGATACTAGAACTGTCCCAAACTTCTTTAACTGTATAGTCATATTAAATTCTCAAACATTATTTTCTAAATTTGCCCATCTTAATTAAGACAAGCACAGATTAACGAATCTATGTAAACCTTGTCAACAGTACTTTTTTCTACAAGGTCTTTCTACAAGGTTTGTCCTTGTATTTTTTGGGTCGTTGTAAAATTCAATAGATGAAAATCATTAAAGTAAACAAGGCCAACACAAAGCAATCAATACAGGAGGCAATAACAGTTTTGCGAGCGGGAGGACTAATTATTTACCCCACTGAAACTTGTTATGGGGTTGGAGTTGACGCTACCAATCCTAAAGCCATAGCTAAGTTGTTAAAGTATAAGAGGCGTCCTGAAGGCAAAGCCATCAGCATTGCTGTTGTAGATGGCAACATGGCTAAAGAATACGTTACCACTAACGAAACCGCAGAAAACATCTACAAAAATCTCTTACCCGGACCCATTACAGTTATATCTTCATCTTTAGGCAAAACCGTTAGTCAGCTAGAGGCAGAAAACCACACAATAGGAATACGTATTCCAGATTATCCTTTTACCCTTGAGCTAATCAAGCAGTTTGGCAAACCTATCACAGCCACTTCGGCCAATTCCTCAGGTAAAAAAACTCCTTACGAAATACAGGACATATTGAATAATATATCAACAAAACAATCAAACCTTATAGATCTAATTCTAGACAAAGGAAAACTTGCCAATAATCCACCATCTACAGTTGTCGATACAACTTTAAACAATTTACCCACACTAAGACAAGGACAAATTAAGATAGCTAGACCAGAAAATGTGTTTATTACAAAATCAGATATTCAAACCCAGGTCCTTGGGCAAGAATTAATTCAAAAACACAATTCCACTCTAGACAAAAAATGCATCATTATAGCTCTTCAGGGAGACTTGGGAGCAGGTAAAACCCAGTTCACCAAGGGAGTAGCCAAAGGATTAGGAATAAGCCAAGTTATTACCTCGCCTACTTATCTTCTAGTTAAAGACTATACAATACAAAACACTAATAAGCTTTA
This sequence comes from Candidatus Roizmanbacteria bacterium CG_4_9_14_0_2_um_filter_38_17, assembly GCA_002788855.1. Taxonomy (NCBI): domain Bacteria; phylum Candidatus Roizmaniibacteriota; species Candidatus Roizmanbacteria bacterium CG_4_9_14_0_2_um_filter_38_17. The sequence goes on from PFSB01000020.1 coordinate 1,443, forward strand.
TCATATAGATACCTGGCGTACTTCAGAAGAAACTGAACTAGACCAACTAGGGCTACACGATATGCTGAAAATAGGAAATGTGATCGCTATAGAATGGGTAGAAAAAGTTGAGCAAACTCTAGGTAGATTAGCAAAAAACAGAGATATCAAAATAATCTGGGTCACAATCGAACACCGAGAGAAACACAAAAGAGAGATAAAGATATTTGAGTAGTTATGTTTAGGATTTTAAGAGCGCTGACCAACAACTACAACCACATCGTAATCAGCATCATCATCTAACTTGTCTCCCTTTGAGACATCATAATCACCAGATAATGCGTCTTCAATAGCAGAATATACTCCACTAGGTGTAGCTTTCTTTAGCTGTACTTTTGTATCTGTGTAGTCATATGTATCTGCATTACCAGTGTCCATTCCCTCAAACCCAGCGTCTTTCAATAACCCCTCCACTACGGCTGCCTCACCGACAGTTCCAGAACCATTTAAGATCTGAACATCATAGTCCGTTAAATCAAGTTCCTCTTCAACCACAGCCTCGTTACTTGCTTCTTCCGTTTTGCTTGCTTCCTTACTTGCTTCTTCCATCTTCTCTTCTACTGGAGCTTTTTCTTCCATCTTTGGGCTAAACTGATCATCTTTCATGAAAAAATACCATCCTCCACCGGCTGCAGCCAGTAAAATTATTATGGATAAAATAATAACAACAATCTTACTCCAGTTGGTATTTGAACCAGTATCTACATCAATCTGATAAACTCCCCCTCCATCTCCTATCGCAGAAACTTCCGACGTGACCGTTTCGTCACTTGATGTTTCATCTTCAGCCACTACATCCTCTTCCGCTTTTACTTCTTCCACCGCCTCCTTTAGTTTTTCCTTCTCTTCCACCATATTATTTATAATTCTCTCGCATCTGAAAGTTTGTGTCAAGTTTTAACACAGATGCCAACCAGCCTCCTATCACATCAAGCCCAACATCCAATATACTTACATCACGACCTGGTACAAAAGATTGATGATATTCATCACTTACTCCATAAAGAAACACAAATAATAAACCTATTTGTAGCAGATACTTGGATTTAAAATTAGCTTTTACTGCTCGAGTAAAAAGAAAATACAAAATACCAAAAAAGATTATGTGTCCTGAGATTGCAATGGTTTGGGCTATTAAAGGATTAGTTGGTGATATTAATTGTGACTGATCTGAAAACCAATATATAACTCCCATCCAACCAATCACCAATAGCCAATTAATGAACTTCCACATTGGTTTAATCATATCACTTATTTTTTTCCTGCTTGGGCGAAACAAGGAGAGGCCCTTCATGTAATGAAAGGCCTCGCCTTAAGTTGAGCAACATACAAACCTGCGCCAGTTACAAATAATCCACCCAAGGACATGAACACGCCTCCTAGATCAAGGTCAAGACCCTCAGCGCTACTCGTTGCCTCACCTAAAACGCCCTCAATTTGAGCCTCTGGTGAGGCAGTAGGAATAAACAAATTTATCGCTCGCTTAATTTTGGAGCTTTTTGTAGGTATAACCGTTGTGTCTGCAATAGGTGTAGTAGTTGGTGTAGCAGTTGCGTCCGGCTGGGGAGTAGGGGTTTTAGTTGGAGTAGGAGTCTTAGTTGGTGTAGGAGTCTTAGTTGGTGTAGGAGTTTTCGTGGGGGTTGGAGTATTTGAAGGAGTGGGAGTAGGGGTTTCATACGCAGATGCTTCATTGTTAGTTTTACCTTTACTCCCTCCCTCAAAAAACACCCACTCTCCAGTCCCATCAGCAATTCTCCCTGCTGTCTGATTTTCACCTGGAGAAGCAATATTACCATCATCACCGTAACTGATTTCATCAACTACTGCTTCACTCGGAATAACTACCCATAATTTAATAACATCTCTATCAGCATTTAGCCACCTTGACCATGTAACTACACAATATCCTTCTTCGCATTCAGCTTCACTAAGTTGTTTTGTTTTTCCACCCTCTTCCGAAAGATAATAGTTACTAAGATCCTCTTCTTCTGTAAAATAAATCTCTACCCAATCTGGGTCACTACTGCCACTTCCTCCTGCGTAAAACTCATTAATTACTACACTAGATTCTGCGGCAAAAAGAGGACTTACAGACAAGACTAAATAAACAAACAAACTTAATAATAGTTTCCGAGTCTTCAACACTTTTTGCTCGCTTAAGGCAAGACCTTTCATTTCATGCAAGGTCTTGCCTTGTTTCGCTATTTAATAATTCACATGCAGATAAAAGGTCTCTAGGTCTGAATCTTTATGATCAAGCTTTACATACTTTAGTCTGCAGCCACCTGAGCCTGAATAAGACCCACGATAAAGTGTTCCGGCTTTAACTGCTTTGACTGTTGAAGAAGAGCCACTTTTAACATCTATCCCATTATGAGCTGAATATATCTGCCCTACCCAAGTGTTTTTAACAGCCCATGTAGAACCGTATCCTTGAGAAAAAATAATCTTTGGGTCAATCGGCCAGTTCCAGTCTCCTGAGGGACTAAATCCATCTCCATCAGAACTACCACAGCTCGACCCTGAGCAGTTCTCATTCTCAATCCCTCCTTTTAGATAATTAAATGGGTTTGACGTATTACCACCGCTGGCGACAATAAAATGCAGATGACCTCCGCTTGAATTACAAGAAGCTCCAGAAATTACCGAAGCTATCCTGTCTCCTTCGTTAACCTCTCCAGCTTCTTCCTCGCTTCCGCCTCCAACTATAATCGCTCGAATAGCTTCTAGCTCGGCTCTTGCTGAAGCAAGTAGTTCTTGGTATCTTTTTTCATCATTTTTCGTAACTTCCAGAAGCTGGTTCTTAGCTGCAGTCTGAGAGCCTAAAACCTGCTTTTGGCTATTATATTTGTCCTGTAGTTGAGCTAATTGCTCTTGCTTAAGTTCTCTAAGCTCTTTCTGCTTTTCAAATCCAGATTTGGAACTCTCTACCGCCAATAAAAGATTCGTATCGTACTCTTCAATTATTGATAGCTGACGAGATTTGCGAAAAAGCTCGTCGAATCCATTGCTTGACAACAATAGATAAAAAGGAGAATCAACTGCACTCTGCGCCTGCGCAGAAAACTTATATGAAGCAACTATTCGCTCTAATAATAATCTAGATATAGAGTCAAGCGAACTATCCAACCTCACTATCTTATCACCTAAATCTTCAATTGATTCCTCAAGTGTATCAATTTTAGTTTCGGTATTGGTAATATTAAGAGTAGTGAGACGTATTTGATTAGTTAAATATTCAACCTGTGAAGAAAGCGTATTTTTCTTTGACTTCGTTTCAGACAACTTGCGTTCCAATTCAAGAATTTCTTGTGCTTTACTCTCCTCATTGACCTGGGCAAGAATCGAATAGGGGCTCACTAGGAAAATTATCCCAATCAAGAGAGTCAATAATAAAAATCTCGGCACCTTCATAGAATTTACTCTAGGTACCTAGAAACTGCAATCAGACTACCCAGAGTTCCTAATAATACACCAGAAATTGAAGCTATAGCAAAAATAACAAGCACAAATGGTCCAGTTATTGGCCACACCTGTATTCCTGGCAATAAATTAGACTGCAAATTACTAATCCCAATTAAGAGACCTGAAAAAAACTGTGCCTGATACAAAATAAGACCCAAGCTAGCCACAAAACCTAAAAGCGCTCCCATAAATCCATAAAAAGCACCTTCTAAAACAAATGGCATTCTTACATACCAGCGCGATGCACCAATAAGCTGCATTATTGAAATCTCACTGCGCTTATTTACAATTCTCACCCCAATAATTGTTAAAATTACTAAGAGCGTTTCTATTGTAAGAACAACTAACAATATTCCTCCCAGAGCCCGCACCGACCTAGTCCAAGATACTAAGCGATCTACAATATCCTTATGGTAAATAACCTCTTGAACCCCAGCTACGTCCTGCACATGTTTTGCAATTGTCTCCAGATTACTAACATCTACAGCTTGGATCTCAAGGGAAGCCGGGAGTATGTCTGCCGTTACCATCTCCAGAAGTAGTGGATCATCTTTATGATCTTCCTGATAAATTTGTAAAGCCTCATCCTTCGATACATACTTAACGAAAGACACGGAATCAAGTGTTTTTAGCTCTTTAACTAAGGAGTCTATTTCTGTTTTAGTCTTTGTATCTTCAAAATATACCGTTATCTGAGGTTGTCTTTCAAAATACGACAGCATTGAGGAAGATAACACTCCGAGAAACAAAAATAACGTAGCCACAAAAAATGTAATAGAAACTATCATAACTCCAGCTAAAGCTTGGTAAGGTGTTCTCTGTATATGACTAAAAACTGCTTTAATATGTCTCATAATGTATATTTACCCTCTCTAACGTCTTTAACTATTTCCCCATCTTTAATAGTTATAACTCTCTTTTTCAGATTATTAACCACGTCTTGATCGTGCGTTGCCACAATTACAGTATGACCCTTCTCATTAATTTTCTGTAACAAATCAATAATCTCCCAAGATGTTTTTGGGTCTAGATTACCAGTTGGTTCATCTGCAATTATTATAGCTGGATCTCCTATTACTGCACGAGCTAACGATAGACGCTGTAGTTCACCTGCAGAAAACTGAACAGGAAAATGGTGTTGCTTGTCTATTAGACCTACCATTTTTAAAGCTTTCTCAACTTTCTTCTTAATTTCCTCCACTGCTACTCCAGCTACTTCCAACGGCATTCCTACATTTTCAGATGCAGTACGATCCAGAAGCAATCTAAAATCCTGGAAAATAAAACCAATACTACGACGTAATTCATGAATTTTTGAATAAGGAAGCGCACTTAGCTTAACATTGCCAACGTAAATTTCACCTGAGGTGGGTACAGATTCTTTGGTTAATAAGCGCAATAAAGTGGTTTTTCCAGCGCCAGATGGACCTACAATAAATACAAATTCCTTTGGCTCCACTTCAAAATCGATATTAGAGAGAGCAGTTTTCCCCGTACCAAACTTTTTAGTTACTTTGTGAAACTTGATCATTTGTTGTAACAGAAAAATGTCTAATTTGATAATTTAATTGACCCATTGACTCTTCTCTATATTCTTTATCTGTCTCAATAAGCTTACCAACTAATGACTGTTGACGATAAACTGGATAGTATCCTGTAAACAAACCGATAACAACTGACAAACTAAAAACCACAACACCCCAAATACGTGAACTACTCTCTAGGTAACTGGTTAGAAATTTCATTCTTTGAGCTCTAGCAACCCTACGTCCATCAACCATCCAGCTTTCTCTGCACTAAAAGTCTCGCCCCAAATAGTGACCTCTTGGTCAACAAACTGACTCATATCTAGCACAGATGAGGTTAAATAAACATTTTGACTTGGACCTCCTTCACGCTCCAAGTGATGTGTTCCTTCTCCATCTGCCCCGCCTTCACGCAAAACCCCAGTAGCGCTATCTGAAAAGGCTTCCTTATCTGTTGAACCTACCATTTTATCCGACTGAATAACTTTTGTTTTTCCTTTATTACTTGTAGCAGGATTAGATTGTTTACCTAAAAATAGGCCAGAAAAAATACCCAGGGCAATCATTGTCACCACAAAGAGTACTGGTGCATATCTAGAAATACCAACTGTTTTTTTATTATCCATAATACAACTTACAGCATACTATATATCCTGCACCTTTTTCAAGTATGCTTGGATAAATTGTTCGATATCCCCATCCAGTACTTTACCTACCTGTGATGTTTCTTCGTTTGTGCGTGTATCTTTTACCATCTGATACGGATGAAGTACGTACGATCTGATCTGATTTCCCCATCCTGGTTTAATGTACCCACCTCTAAGCTGTGCTTCTTTTGCTACGAGCTCTTGTTGCTGTTTTTCCCATAGCTTGGACTTAAGTATATTCAATGCAGTTTCACGATTTTGATGCTGGCTTCGTTGAGTCTGGCTAGTAATAACTATTCCCGTTGGTTTATGTGTAAGGCGTACTGCCGTTGAAACTTTATTTACATTCTGTCCACCAGCACCCGAAGAACGATAAAATACCCACTCAATCTCATCATCGGTTATGATAATTTCTCCATCGTCTTCAATAACGGGTAGTACCTCCACAAGAGCAAAAGATGTCTGCCTAAGGCCATCAGAGTTAAACGGAGATTGCCTAACTAATCGGTGCACTCCACGTTCGGCCTGCAAATGGCCGAATACATATTCACCTTCGACTACTAATACTACGCTTTTTATTCCCGCTTCCTCTCCCGACTGTTTTTCTACTTCCTGCCAAGACCAACCTTTACTCTCAATGTATCTAATATACATCCTATACAGCATTTGAGCCCAGTCCATTGCTTCAGTTCCTCCCTGTCCTGAATGAATAGAGATAATAGCATTTGAATCTGCATAAGGACTAGAAAGGTAAGTTTCTTCTTCAAACTTTTCCAATTCTTTAACAAGTTCTTTTTCCTCCCCTTCTTCCATTAATGCATCCAGCCATTCAAGCCTTTCAATAACTCGCTGCAATTGAGACAATTTCTTCATTTTCTTACCCGAGGTCTCATGATCTTGCCAGAATCCCGCACCTTCTGACTGTTTTTCCAGATCTTTAATCAACTCCTGCTTTCCCTTTACATCAAGCTTAGCTTTTAATGATTCTATGCGTTCCTTTAACTCATCCATACACCTCATTTTAACAGATCTTATAGCTAGCAATCCCTCACACTCCTGGAGTGATATGGGTTGACACCTAAGGATGCAACATCTATAGTAAACTTATGCCTTTGCGCAAAACACCTTTCGTTACAGGTCAGGTCTATCACGTTTTCAACAGAAGCGTAGCAAGTCAACCAATTTTTCGTACAAAAAAAGAATATCAATTGTTTATTAATACTATAGAGTATTACCACTTTTTGAATATCAACTCTAGATTTTCATATTATCTAAGACTCGAAGACGAGTTGAAAAAGAAAGCTTTAAATTCTCTCTATAGCGCAAGTAATACTCGTGTAGATTTATATGCATTTTGCCTTATGCCAAATCACTATCATCTATTAGTTAAGCAGAATGTCGATAATGGGATTAGTAATTTCACTAGTCGGATACAAAATAGTTACGCAAGATACCTGAACACAAAAAATAAACGCGTAGGTTCACTATATCAATCGCCTTTTAAAGGAACACTTATTGAGACAGAGGAGCAATTTATACACGTAGGAAGATATATACATCTTAATCCACTAACATCATATATATTAAAAGACTTCAATCAACTTATGAATCACCCTTGGTGCTCATTTGGAGACTACCTGAACATCTTCAATCGTAGATTCATCACCAAAAAACACCTAATGTCATTTTATAGCTCTCCAGAAGATCTCAGTAAATTTACATTAGACAGGCTATCTTATCAAAGAAACATAGAGAAAATTAAACATATAATACTTGAAGATAACGCTTACATTCCAGAGGTGTGAACCTATATCACTCCTGGAGTGTGATTAGTAGACAATGAATTGGGAATCTGGTAAATTGAAAGCATGGCTAAAGTATTGCTCATTGAAGATGAATACGCAATGAGACAGATGTACGCAACAATGCTGAAGACTGACGGTCACGAAGTTCTCGAAGCAGAACAAGGCATGGATGGCTATTCCCAAGCTATTAACAATAAACCAGATCTTGTTTTTTTAGATTTTAGACTTCCAGACACAAATGGACTAGCTATACTCAAAATGCTCACAGAAAATAAGGACTTTAATAGCCCCGTTGTAATACTTACCAACTATGCAGGAGATGTAGACACAGACGCCATTAAGGCTGCTGGAGCAACAGCAATACTATTGAAATATGAAGTTACACCCTCCATGTTGGTCGAAAAAACACGAGAATTTTTAGGTAAAAAATGACAATTAACCAGGAAACCTATCAACATCTACTAACTAAGCTCGTTCAGGAGCAAATGATAATTCTTGGTCCATCCATTGGGCTAGACATTGCCAGGCAAATTAAGAACCTGCGGGTTGATGAAAATGGCAACGTTCTTAAAATCCTTTCTGACCCACAACAAATATTAAATGACATAAACAAACTATATATTGAAATCTCTCCCCACACCACAAGAAACACGCTGCTCACATTATTAACCAAGTATCCAGATATACAAAAACCAGTATTGTAGAAAATAATAGATATGCTTGTTGCTGCCTTTTTTACCACCATATGTTTACTTACCGCCCTATTACTTTATCTATCGTATACATTGTTTTACGAGCACCACGCTAAAAACTCACATATAAAAGACCTATATGAAGACATCAGCAATCGGGATCAATCTCAACAAAACCGAGAACTCCAACTAAAGCAAAAAGCCTACCATGCAGAAGTCTTAAAAGAACTCTCTGAAAGAATTGGTTATTCACTCGATGTATCTAAAATTATTGAAGTAATTACTGAATCACTCAAAGAAATTCTTGAGTATAGTACAGCTTCATATATGATCAAAGAAAACAATCATATAATTTTTCACAGCTATGTTGCCAAATCCGTAAATCATAACTTTATCAAAGATACACAGCTCAAAATGTTGTCTGCTCTCTCAATAATGCTCAATACGGACATTAGCACTGCATACATTGAAGAAGCCATCTCAGGAACAATACTAGACAATGCAGCTGACAACCAGGTTGGTTCATATTTTAATCTTCCACTTGTAATTGAAGATAAAATATTAGGAATAATAACAATTGCCTCACCCAGTTTAAATATTTACAACCTTGAGAGAGCTAAAATTCTATATATAATCACCCAAGAGGCAGCAAGACATTATGAAAAACTAAAACTTATTTTAGAAGAAGAAAGACGGAAACTAAATGCAATGGTTGCATCAATGGAAGATGGCGTTATTATGCTTGACCGTAGCCTACGTATAATTGTTTTCAACCCATCTGCCGTAAAAATCCTACAATTGACAAACCTTGCTGAGCCAACTATTAAAGATATTACTAATAGCCTCCAAGGCATAGTAGATCTTCGCACAAAACTTGACGAGGCAATACGTAATGAACACGTAACCGAACAAGAAGATATTATTATTCACAACCGCGCGTATCATTTACTCATTACACCTGTAAAAGATAGTCGTAACGAATTAACCGGTACCGCAATTTTGTTACGCGATGTAACTGCTGAAAAAGAATTAATCCAGATGCGTGATGAATTTACTGCAAAAGTTGTACATGAACTCCGTGCACCTCTAACAACAATTAGAGGAACAACAGATATGATCGTCAACGAGAGCAAGCTTACCGAAGAAGTGAAGAAGAAGCTTTTACTAACTATGAAAGAAGACTCAGAACATATGCTCAAACTTGTAGGAGAAATTCTCGATGTTGCTAAGATAGAAGCTGGTAAGTTTCAGATTGAACCCACGCTAGGTAAAATACAAGATACCGTTGATAAAGTCGTTGGCAAATTTAGCGCACAAGCAACTCAAAAAGGTATTTCAATGACAGCCCAATACGACCCTGCCACGCCAGAAATTAAATTTGATGTTATCAGAATTGAACAGGTGTTGAACAATCTCATTTCAAATGCTATAAAGTATACAGACAAAGGAACAATAACTATCTTTGTACATCCAGAAGCAGACAAAGGGGTTATTATTGAAATTATAGATACAGGCGCTGGATTAAATGAAGAAGAGGTTAAAGGTCTTTTCTCAAAGTTTAAACAGTTCGGAAAAGGAAAAACAGGCAAGGTTAAAGGAACTGGACTTGGCTTAGTTATAGCAAAAGGTATAATAGAGTCACACCTCGGAAAAATAGAGGCTAGTTCCAAAGGACCTGGGAGGGGAAGCACATTTAAGTTCTGGCTCCCTCTACGGGGACCACAAGATATGAAAGGAGGAAACAATGGCAAAAATATTACTAGTTGAAGACGACACAAGCTTATCACAGTTATACAAAACTGCACTCGAAGTGGATAGTAACGAAGTGATAGTATCAGCTGATGGTCAAGATGGAATTACAAAATTAACATCGGAAAAATATGATTTAGCTATCTTAGACATCGTGCTTCCAAATATATCTGGTTTGGATATCTTAAAAAAGATAAGAGAAACAGAAAGTATTAAAAGTATGAAGGTCATCATGTTAACTAATTATGGTCAACAAGAAAACGTAAAAGAAGCATTTGATGCAGGAGCAGATGATGTGTTCCTAAAATACAGAGTTACACCAACTGAAGCTACAGAGAAAATACGTGTTTTACTTGGAGGCTTGAGTTAAGTTTTTTTAGAATCTTTAGATAAGTTTTTGATCTGTAATAAGGTATACTGCTCCTTCTAATCTAGAGTAATTCTCGTTGTTTCCTTTTATCAACGCTCTAAGCGCCAATAATTTTTCCTCCCCATATGCTAGTATTATGTGCTTTTCTATTATCTCCAAAGCCTTGGGTGTAAGAGTAATTCTTTCTGGATATTGCCAATCTGAAGCCACATGGCTATAGTCTTCAACTAGGCTCTTTGCGCCTAACTTAATCCCTGGGGCAATTCCAGCCGTATGCCCATCAACGCCAATTCCCATAATTGTCACACTACTTTCTGCGCGAGCTAACACGCCTTCTAAAACAACATTATATCGATTTGCAGTTTCATTGCGGTTTAATATTCCACCAAGTATTTTATGAACCTCAATTCCCGCAGCACCACAGGCACCTGCTGCGTACTTATATAGACCGGTTTGCTCTATCATCAGCTCGTTGCTATCTTTATGACCTGGGGAGCCCCACCGCTCATCAACCGTACAAAAAGCTAGTGGACTAACTGAATGAGATTTATCATTCGAGATTAGTTTATATAGATCTTTAGGTGAACTACCTCCAGAGAGAAACATAACTGTTTCTTTATTAACTATTTTTTTAAGCAATTCAAAAGCTATTTTAGCTCCTTCTTCCTTGTTTTTAACCTCAATTATCTCCATATTATTAACCGCTCTCTTTAAGAGAGTTTATCATAAAATTATGCTATACTTTTCATATGACAATAGACAATGTAAGTAAATTACTCAATGAAAAATTGGGCTCAATACAAGAAGATCTCAAAGAACTTAGTAAAAAAGTTTCAAATAGTGCTACTAAGGATGACTTGAAAGAGCTGAGTGAAAAAGCTGCTACTAAGGATGACTTGAAAGAGCTGAGTGAAAAAGCTGCTACTAAGGATGACTTGAAAAAAATGGAAAATAGACTTGTTAAAAGATTCGACACCATGGACAAAAGACTCGATCAAGATCTTGCCGAAACCATGCAGAGAGTAAAACATATCGAAAATCATATTGACATACCACCATTCACGCCAATCTCCCCAAACTAAGAAGTTACTGTAATAACTTTTTTAACCATATTCAGGATAGTGGCATTTTTTGTACTTTTTTCCCGAACCGCAGGGGCAGGGGTCATTTCTACCTGGTGCTTTCTGTTTTGCAACTGGTTCCTTCTTAGGTTGTTCGGAAGGCTTCTCAAGAGTCCCCTTTGGAGATTGCTTTGGTTGAGAAAATTGCCCTAGCTGCTCGTGCGAATATTGTGCTTGCTCAGCCGCTTTAGTAATTGCTGTGTCAGCCGTTGGATTCACTTTTACATCGACACGTAAAATACGTCGAGCAATATCAAAGTCCACGCTCGCTAATAGTTGCTCAAACATGCGAAAGGCTTCGTTCTTATATTCCACCAAAGGATCTTTTTGAGCATACCCTCTAAGACCTATACCTTCGCGTAGTTCAGTCAATGAATCTATATGATTCATCCAGAGGGAATCAATTACGCTAAGCGTTACCCACTGCTCTACCTCCTTCATAATTTCCTCACCAATTCGTTCTTTTCGTTCCTTATACACTCTGTCAACATGGCTAAGTAGGAGCCTGGCAATACCTTCATCAGACAATCCCTCAACATCATTAGCCAGCTTCTGACTAGATGCATCGTCTATTGGTAAAATTGTGCTAAATTCTTTAACTATCTCACTTGGCAATTTGTCTTGCCCTTTTTCATCTTCAGAAACAGCTTGAGTAGCAATCTCTGTTACTTCGTTAATAAGAATGTTATAAACTTGCTCATTAGTATCGACCTCGCCGTTTAGTATCTTAAGGCGGCGACCATAAATTATCTCTCGTTGTCTATTTAAAACATCATCGTATTCAACTAAACGTTTACGAATATCAAAATTAAAACCCTCCACTTTAGTTTGTGATTGTTCAATTGCTCGAGAAACAAGTCCATGTTGAAGTGGCTGATCTTCTGGCAACTTAAAGCGCGTCATTAAGCCAGCTACCTGGTCTCCACCAAATATTCGCATGATCTGATCTTGTAAAGATACAAAGAAGATTGTTGATCCAGGATCTCCTTGACGACCCGACCGACCTCTGAGTTGGTTATCTATTCGACGCGACTCGTGACGCTCTGTTCCAATAACATGTAGACCTCCTAGTTTAAGCACCTCATCATGAGCCTCTTGAGCTTGCCTGGTTCTCTTATTATACTCTGGGTTATCCCTATAGCTTTCATCACCAATAAATTTTTGATATTCATACTTATCTGGCTTCATTCCTCCTAAAACTATGTCAACTCCTCGACCAGCCATATTCGTTGCAACAGTAACAGCTCCGACCTTACCCGCATCAGAAATTATCTGTGCTTCTTGTGCATGATTTTTAGCATTAAGCAATGTATGTGGGACTTTTTTGTGTTTTAGCAGCTTAGATATGGTCTCATTGTGTTCAATAGAAGTAGTACCAACCAGCACTGGTTGTCCTTTTGCGTGTCTCTCTTCAATATCTTTTGCAACGGCTGCATATTTAGCTCGAACCGTCTTATACACTAAGTCTGTTTGATCATCTCTAATAATAGGCTGATTGGTTGGAATTATTACAACATCCAGATCGTATATTTTATGAAACTCTTCAGCCTCAGTAGCTGCAGTTCCCGTCATACCCGCAAGTTTGTCATACATCCTAAAATAGTTTTGCAATGATACTGTAGCTAACGTCTTAGATTCTCTTTGAATCTGCACTCCCTCTTTTGCCTCAATTGCCTGGTGAATTCCTTCAGAGAATCTCCGCCCTTCAAGTAACCGACCTGTAAACTCATCCACAATGATAACCTGCCCCTCCCGAACAATATAGTGAGTATCTCTCTTATACAAAGCTGATGCTTTAAGTGAAGCCTCGATGTGATGAAGTGTTTCATAATCTTTTTCAAACAAATTATCTACACCCAGCCATTTTTCTACCTTTGTTACTCCATGCTCGGTTAAATTTGCAGTATTAGATTTTTCATCTATCTCATAGTCCTGATTTTCTGATAGCTTTTTCGCTAAATCTGCATATTGGTAATATTTTTGTGTTGGTTCAGAGTCAGGCGCAGAGATAATATGTGGTGTTCGTGCCTCGTCAATTAATACCGAATCTACTTCATCAATAATTGCATAATTATACTGCTTCTGGACTATATCATCGGCTTTCCTTGCCATATTATCTCGTAGATAATCAAAACCAAATTCAGAATTAATACCATAAGTTACATCTGCCTTATAGGCTTCCATACGAGTAATTGGTCGCAAATTTCTTAACCTCCAGTCCTGGGCTTCTTTGTCTTCATGTTCTGGATCAAATATAAACTGCTGACCAGATATAATAGCTGTAGTGGAAAGTCCAAGAAAATGGAAAATGTTACCCATCCAACCAGCATCACGACGGGCTAGATAATCATTAACTGTCACCAAATGCACTCCTTTGCCAAATAAAGCATTTAGATACAGCGGTGCTGTGGCAGACAAGGTCTTTCCCTCACCAGTCTTCTGTTCAGCTACTTTTCCTTGATGTAGAACTATTCCTGAAATAAGCTGCACATCAAAGTGCCTTTCTCCAATCACCCGGTAAGAAGCTTCTCTAACAAGTGCAAAGGCTTCCACAAGAAGATCATCCAATGATTCACCTTTAGCTAGTCTTTTTTTTAATTTCTGGGTTTGCTTGGGAAAATCCTCATCCTTAAGCTTTTTAGTTTTATTAGATAGCTCATTAATTTGATCAATGAGAGGTTGAAGCTTTTTTATCTCACTTTCATTTGAATCAAAAAATTTACCTAAGAAGTCAAAAAGCATGGTTATTTTATTACTTCCTTTCCCATATATTGCTGTAACACTTTAGGTATCAAGACAGATCCATCTTCTTGCTGATTATTTTCTAAGATTGCAATAATTCCACGCGATGTTGCAACAAGCGTACCGTTTAATGTATGAACATATTGTGTTTTATCATTATCTCTGTATTTAATGCCAAGTCTTCTTGCTTGAAAATCTGTTGTATTTGATGTTGAAGTTATCTCACCCCAATCACCTCTTCCTGGCATCCAGGCCTCAAGATCATATTTTTTAACTGCTTGGGCTCCTAAATCCCCCGCACACATCTCTAAAACACGATAAGAAATCTCCAAACTCTGCCAAAATTCCTCTTCCAGCTGCAGTAATTCCTCATGGATTTTTACCGACTCGGGAGCTGTGCAGTATATAAACATTTCCACTTTTGTGAATTGATGTACCCTATACAACCCCTTTGAATATTGACCATATGAACCCGCTTCTTTACGATAACAATGTGAATAACCCGCATATTTGAGGGGAAGTTTTGCAGCTGGAAGTGTCTCATCAGCATGATATCCAGCCAGCGTTACCTCCGCCGTTGCTATCAAACCCAGGTCTGTTTCATCAATAGTATAAATTTGTGCTTCGGGCCCTCTTGGCTGGAAACCAGTTCCCAGATAGTAACGCGATCTTGCAAGATCAGGAGTAAACATAGGCGTAAATCCCTTTTTACTCAAGAATTCAATACCATATCTAACCAAAGCCAACTCAAGTAACAATCCGTCACCCTTAAGATAATAAAAACCGCTCCCAGCAACTTTTGCTCCTCGCTCAAAGTCTATGATATCCAGCTTTTCGGCTAGCTCAAGATGGTCTTTAGATTTAAATTTAAAATTTTGTTTATCTCCTACAACCTTGAGCTCAACATTCTCTGATTCCCCTTTGCCTTTAGGTACATCGGCAGCAGGAGGATTGGGAATATCAAGCATTAGCTTATTAAATTCCTTTTCTACATTATCCAGCTCCGGTTCAAAAAGTTTAAGTTCCCGTTTTAATACACTCGCTTTTTCAATAAGCTCTTTATCTAAAAAGTCTTTAGACTTTGATGTTTTAAGATCATTAGTAATGACATTCTGCTTCGCACGCAGTTCTTCAACCTCTAATAACAACTTAAGACGTTGTCCATCGATTTTAAGCAACTTATCTATAACATCTGCTTTGTAACCTTTCTCTAAAGTACCTTGCTTAACTTTATCTGGATTTTGGCGGATGTATTTAATATCTAACATAATTCATCAATAATAACCTTCTTAAGATTATTAACTGCTTTCAATCTATGATTGAAACTCTTCTGTTCTTCAGGTGTTAACTCTTCATCCTGATAGTACTTATCTATATCTTTTATTTTAAAAACTGAGCGGAACGGAAAACCTTCACGCTTTGTTCCTCCGGAATATTCTGCAATATATCCTTCCACAATTGCCTCCTCTTGCCAGATTTGTCCATCGGGAAGTGCAAAAGTTACCACCGCCCGAAGCCTTGCATTTCTATCCTCTCCCTTAAAATTATACATTCTACCCAATATATATCCTATAATCTCATCGTCACTAAATTCATGTATTCCATCAATCCAGCGACGAGATTTTACACCGGGTTCATTGTTTAATTTATAAATTTCCATTCCGCCATCATCCGCAATAACGGGATAATTTGTTAATTGAGAATATGTTACCGCTTTAAGCTTAGAGTTGTCTTGGAAACTATCCTCTGTTTCATTCACGTCTGTCTTGATTCCTAAGTCGGCAAGCGTAACTAATTCTAGATCCAGATCTTGAAGTAAATTCTGAAACTCAATCACTTTAGCCGGATTCTTAGTAGCAATAAGTAATTGTGTCATTTTTTACTCGCTTGCGTAATCTGAGCAAATCTCTGTTTAACTTTATCAACACCAATATCCACAACTAAATAACCCGCTCTTGGGCCGGATACTTTCCCTAGAAGTGAAACATACACTGCTGCAAAAGCATTTGCTACAGATTCTTTTCCCGCTTTGGCTATTTCATATAATAATGTCTGAATTTCGTCACCAGTTAAATTCTTATCTAGTTTCTCAATTACTTGTGAAAGAAACTCTTTTTGGCCATTGCTTAAGTTAAGAGCTGATTCTGACATTTTTTCTTGATATACAAATACAAAATCTTCTGGAGCATAATCTTTCAACCAAAGTTTGGCATATTTTACACGCTGATTTAAGATATCTTGTTCAAGCGTAGTCAACTTACTACCTTTAAGCTCAGTAAAGCGAGCAACTAAGTCTAGGTTTGGTATCTGCACATATGTTGCTACATCTCTAAAGCGAGGATAGTATGGCATCTCACTCGTAAGTTTCTCGACATGAGATAGCTCAAATATTCTAGATAAGTTTTCGTCTCCATCTTCATAATATGCTTTAGCGCAGCGGTCATACTCATCAAAAAGATCAGGAATCGTCATACCTGTTGGATCAAAGTCTATTGGGCGCTTTATTTTTGTGCGAACCATCAACATCCGCAACAATGATGGTGGAATAATTATAGACACTTCTTTAGCTGAAGAACCGCGACCTTTTGACGAAGACATCTTTTTTCCTTTAAGTAAAAAGAATTCATAAATAAATGAGTATGGAACAGGATAATCTAGTACTCTCTCACACATTAGTTTTGCAAAATCATGTGACCCCCCACTCACCATATGGTCTTTTCCTGCTCCTTCTATAGTTACTCCTATAATCTTCCATTTAGCTGGCCATTCTACTTTCCATGGCAACTTACCTGCAAAATGACCTTCATCTGAAAAAGGAGACTTAGTCTCTACATTTCCACAACCAGGTGTATAGCTACCTTCTTTCCTACATTCAAAGGTGATCTGTTCTCCATCCCAGTCTGTTACAACAGCTGTGACCATTTTGCCACACTTACTACAAACCGGATTAAATGGATACCAGTTTGAGCTAAAATCCTTGTCATACATTTCTTTATATATACCTCGAATTATGTCAGCCTTATCCAAGCATTCTCTTACTACATTATTCATCTTTCCAGACAAATAAAGAGTTCTACCCCAGATAATCTCTGGATAAGATCCTATATTGTTAAACACCTCTTCAAATTCTTTAGCAAAAAACTCACCGTAACTAGCAAATCCTGCCTCTGGTGAAGGAATCTGAAATAGTGGTTTTCCTAAATGTTCTCCCCAGATTTTTTCATCTAGATAATGAGGTAACTTGTCCAAAGGATCCTGATCTTCAAAAACATATGTAAATTTTGCCTTAACTCCAGCTTCAATCAACCCACGGTAAATTAGGTCATTAATAATAACTCCACGCAAACTACCCACGTGAATACGACCCGAGGGTGTTTTCATGTCATCAACCCACTCCAGTTTTAATTTACGCGTCTTTAGCTCCTGTGCTAATTTATCTACCCAAAACATATGTGTATTATAAACCAATAAAAAATCCCGGTATTAACCGGGATGCCTTTTTCCACCAAAAGACACCCCTACGCGGAGTTTGTCTTAGATGCTTTTTTAGTTATCAAGTTCATTTAATCTCTTTAATTGCATATTCAACAATACCCACTGGAGCTTTGACTTTAATCGTGTCTCCTTCTTTTCTTCCTTTTAATGCCTCACCTATCGGTGAATTATGAGATACTTTTTTCTCTTTAGGATCAGCTTCTCCCTCTCCAACAATCTCATAAGTAACCTTTTTGCCAGAAACTACTACTGTAACCTTTGAACCTATACCCACAGTTTTTGCTGTAGTTGACTTAACGACCACTTTTGCTTTTTTAAGCTTAGTTTCTATACTAGTAATCCTCTCATCAATAAACTCTAGATCGAGCTTTGCGCTTGAATACTCACTATTCTCACTTAGATCTCCCATATCACGAGCTGACTGAAGCCTTACTACAGCATCGGGCCTCTTATCTTCACGAAGTAACTTAAGCTCTGTGTTAAGCTCATCAAGTCCTTCTTGTGTTACCAAGATAAATTCTTCCTTTATTTTTTTATTAGCTACCATATGTTCTAAAATAAGTCTAAAAAAATCATCCCGATTGGGATGTATCAAATGGAGTTTACTCTATAGCCTAAGCTCTTGTCAAACCCAAACTCATTATACTATAAAAACAAAACTATTTTGTGCTGCCAGCGGGATTTGAACCCGCGGTCTCCGCCTTGAGAAGGCGGCGTCCTAGGCCACTAGACGATGGCAGCAACTTTAATAGTAATTATAACAAGAAAGATTTAAATAAGCCTCAATTGGGTAGCTGGGCAAATAGAGGAATTTTAGCATTGGCTTTTGCTGGCTTTGGTAAACAAAGAGCGTGCTTTAAAACTTCATCCATGTGGTCAACAAATACAAACTCAAGATCATCCTTAACATATTTAGGAATATCAACTAGATCTTTTTCATTATCAGTTGGTAAAATTATCTTGCGTATACCTGCTGAGTGAGCAGCTATTACCTTTTCTTTTATTCCACCAATCTCCAGCACTCTACCACGGAGAGTTATCTCGCCCGTCATCCCTACATCCTTCTGGACTGGAATTTTTATAAGAGCTGATGACAACGCTGTTGTTATAGCGATTCCAGCCGATGGCCCATCTTTCTTTACAGCACCTTCAGGAACATGGATATGAATATCAAGGCTATGATAGAAGTTCTCATCTAAGCCAAGTTCTTTGTAACGGCTACGCACATAACTTAGTGCTGCTTCAGCAGATTCCTTCATCACATCACCCAGCTGACCAGTAAGTTTTAAGGTTCCCTTTCCAGGCATCAAAGCTACCTCAACAAACAATATTCCCCCACCTGCTTCTGTCCAGAATAATCCCGTAGACATACCTACTTCATCTTTTATCTCAGCTAGTAATGGCTTAAATCTATAGGGACCTAAGTAGTCATTAAGTTGTTTAGCGGCAATTTTAATCTTACCGCTTTTACCCTCAGCTTTCATACGTGCAATCTTGCGATAAACTGTTGCAATCTGTCGCTCAAGATTGCGAACTCCAGCTTCTCTTGTATATCTTTCAATTATCTTTTTTACAGCCTCTTTAGATAAAGCTACGTCTTTATTTGTTAGCGCATGTACTTTAAGCTGTTTTTCCATTAGGTAGTTGTCTGCAATTTTGTATTTCTCATCCTCTGTATAACCAGAAAATGCAATTATTTCAAGCCTATCGCGCAACGCTGGTGGAATAGTATCCAGATTATTACAGGTTGTAATAAAAAAGACATCTGAAAGATCATAAGGCACCTCTAGATAGTGATCCACAAACTCATGATTCTGTTCAGGATCCAATGCTTCTAACAATGCAGACGATGGATCACCACGAAAATCTGCTCCAACTTTATCTATTTCATCAAGCATAAATACAGGATTAGTCGAACCCGCATTCTTCATGCCTTGTATAATTCTCCCTGGAAGTGCCCCAACATAGGTCCTACGGTGTCCACGAATCTCTGCTTCATCGCGGATTCCACCTAATGACATTTTTACAAATTCGCGTTTTAATGAGCGGGCAACTGAACGACCAATCGAAGTCTTACCCACACCAGGTGGACCAACAAAACATAAGATCGTTGGGTGACCATATGATTTATCTTTTTTCTTCAGTCGCAGTTCCTTCAACTTTATGACTGCAAGATACTCTAGGATTCTTTCTTTGGCTTTTTTGAGACCAAAATGGTCCTTATCCAAAACTTTTTCTGCATACTTAATACTAACCTTGCTAGATTTTTCTTGCTGCCATGGAAGTTCTATGAGTGTTTCAATATAGGTACGTAGATATGAGGCTTCAGGATTATAATTGGACATCTGTGAAAGTTTACCTAGCTCTTTCATTGTTTTTTTATGAACATCCTTGGGCATATGTGCTTTCTTAATACTATCTTCCAGTTCTTTAAATTCCTTGCCAGTCGTATCATCGCCTAACTCTTTCTCAATCGTCTTCATGCGTTCCCTAAGAACGGCTTCTTTAACAGATTTATCAAACTTTGCTTGAGTTTTCGAAGCAATATTTTTTTCTATCTCCAACACCTTTAATTCATGAGATAAAAGCTCTGCAATTTTTTGGAGTCTTTTATTAACATTTGTCTCCTCAAGTAGTTGTTGCTTATCCACGCGTTTAATATTTAATATTGAAGCCACTTGGTAGGATAATTCACCTGGATTTAAGCCTGACATAATGTTCATAAAAGAGAGAAAATCAATATTCTTACCCAAGTTTACTGCCCTCTTCAAATCACCAGATAGATGTTTCACTAGCGCCTCAGTATCCTCAGTCATACTAATTTCTTTATCTACAACCTCCACGGCAGTTACAGCTATATATGGATCCATTTGCTTATATGACTGAACCCTGACTCTTTTAATACCGCGCACCAAGGCATTTACATCATTATCATTCTTCAATATTCTCTCAATCTTAACCAAAGTTCCAATACTATGCAAATCTTCAGCTTGGGGTTCATTGACACGGGAGTCTTTTTGCATTAGCACTATCATCTGCTTATCTGTCTTCATAGCAGTATCAACTGCGCCTAAAGTTCGAGATCGTCCAAATGTAAGAATTGACTCAGACGAAGGAAAAATAACCCCATCTCTAATGGTTACAACAGGATAGAGTTTTCGGTCTTCTTTTTTATCGTTAGATGACAAAATTATTGGCATAATGTTTGGCAGTTTATCATAGAGAGTGCTAGATTACAATAACTTACTTGAAGTAATTCAATAATTCATCAAAATTACCTGGTATTTTAACCTCTTGTTTCACTAATGGACCATTTTTTAAGCTCGCTACTTGCTCATGATATGCAGGTCTATCCGTATTCTGATAAAACAAACCAATTGGTATTCCTTCATCTTCTGCCAATTCAGCCAGCTTATAAGCAGCATAACGATCTTTGGAATCGTGATCCTTATCCTCTAGTTTATATACCCTCTCTCGATAATACTGATAGGTATTAATTTTATTAAAAGTTACACAGGGTTGCAATACATCTATCACGCTAAAACCTTTATGTGTCATTCCAGCATCAATTAGCTGGGTCAAATGAGGAATATCACCAGCAAAACCACGGGCAACGTAAGTTGCTCCTTGTGACATTGCTAGGGTCAATGGGTTCATACCCACCTCAATTATTCCCTTGGGCGTGGATTTTGATTTATAGCCCTTGCTCGCGGTAGGAGCTGCTTGGCCTGTAGTTAAACCATACACCCTATTATCATGAATAATAACTGTAAGATCATGATTGCCTCGTGCCGCGTGTGCTAGATGTCCCGATCCTTCTCCTAATAAATCCCCATCTCCCCCCACCACAATCACAGGTAATTCATGATTAGCGAGCTTTATCCCTTCTGCATTGGGTACTGCTCGACCATGTAAGCTATGAAATCCATATGATTTAATAAAATCAGTCATGTTACCCGAACAACCCACCCCATAAACCACTACAAACTCATGAGGAGATAACCCTTGTTTAGCCAGCGCCCCTTTTACGCCTGCCCAGATACCAAAATCTCCACAACCAGGACACCAAGTTGGTCGTCGCTGGGTATTGTAATCATTTGGATTCATGTTATTTTTTGATCCTTTCTAGAATATCTTCCGGATAAAATGGTCTCCCGTCATACTTTAAATATCTATCCTCGATCTTAATACCTGTCTCTTGGCGAATTAGCCCTCCTAGTTCAGCCGCACTATTCCCTTCAATCAAAAGTATATTTTTTGCTTTACTAAGCACATCTTTCACTTTAGCTGAGGGAAATGGCCAGAGATAATTAAGATGTAGATAATTAAAATTGAGATGATCTGTTTGCATAGCTTGTAACACTGGTCCTTTAGTAGAACCCCAGCCAACAAGCGTTAATTCCGACTCGGCGGGACCGTAAACCTCCGGCTCCGGTAATTCTAATTTAACAAATTCTTCCAATTTTCTATTGCGCCGACCTACCTGATCTATTCTCATCTGTGGATCCTCGCTTGAATAACCATATTCGTCGTGCTCATATGAATTAGCTGTAAACAAAGCATTTGGCGTCCCCGGAACAGAGCGTGGCGCTATTCCATCGTCAGTTCTCTTATATCTTAAATACTGTTCTCTTTTAGAATCCCAGTTATCTACTATTTTTCCTCTATCAATTGTTACTCCTTCTGCTTTAACAGCCTCTGTAGATTTATGACTCTCTGAAAGGTACTTATCTAGTAAAATAAACACGGGTAATTGGTATTTCTCCGCATAATTAAAGGCTTTCCAACCTAACTCGAATGACTCTTCAACATCTCCTGGCGCTAACACTATGCGCGGAAAATCGTCCTGGTGTGCATGCAAAACAAAACGTAGATCTCCTTGTCCTGTCCAAGTAGGCATTCCTGTTGCTGGACCAGGTCGCTGCGCATCAACAATTACTAGCGGTGTTTCAGTTAAAGCAACCAAACCTAACCCTTCAACCATCAGTGAAAAACCACCTCCAGAAGTACCAATCATTACTCTTGCCCCAGCATATCCAGCTCCACAAGCACTGTTTATAACAGCAATTTCATCTTCAGAATGCCTTACAACCATTCCCACTTTTTCAGCTGCAGCTGCTAAAGTATGTAAGATTGAAGAAGACGGAGACATTGGATAAGCTATGTACATCTGGCAACCTGCCACTATTGCTCCAAGAGCTACAGCATCATTCCCCGTTACGAAACTACGCTCAATATATTCTTGATTATCTGTAAGTTTAAATGGCACCTCTAATTTACTAGTGAGCTTTTGTACATGCTTATATCCCGCTTCAGCTACTTTATGATTTTCTGCAACTACTTCTTCACCTTTTCTGCCAAACTGTTTCTCAATTAACTCAAATAACAGCTTAAGATCTGCGTTAACTAGACCCAATGAGGCTCCTAGAGCAACATTATTTTCCATGACTTTTGTCGCTCCTACATCTTTAGTTATTTGACGCAAAGGCACAGGAATAAGCTCTACGCCTTTTACTACCTCCTCGGGCTTAATTTCAAACTGATCCTTATCATAAATTACATAAGAAATTTCTGATAGCTCAGCCTTGTGTAAATCGTAGCTTTCCTTATTGAGAACTACTAATACATCTACATTTTTTTTCTGGGAAAATACTTCTTTAGAAGAGACTCTCGTTTCGGTGACATTATGTCCTCCGCGAATTAAAGAAGGATACTCAACATAATCAAAAATATGATACCCCCCTCGCATCATCACTTTTGAGAACATATCCCCTGTTGTCTTTATGCCAAAACCAGCAGGCCCGCCAATTTTCCACGTGAAATCGATCATGGGTGTAGCTGTTTACCATTTTTATCTGTGATTATAATCGCATCCACTGGACAGGAACGAGCCGCATCCAGCAATGTATCGCTACTCTCTTGACCCGCACTATCTAAAATAATCGCTATTGCCTGATCGTCTAATTCAAATGCAAAAGGAGCTACAGCAACACAGCTAGCTGCTCCAATACATAAACTTCGATCAACAGTAACGGATAAATCACCTACTTGTTTAGTTTGTGTATCTGACATATTAGCCTCCTTTCTTCATGCTTACAGCATTTACAGCTATCTGCAAAGTTTTTACTGGTAACAAAGCACACTTCAAGCGAGTTGGACTCAAAGTTGTACCAAGTAGCTCAAGAATATCATCTTTAGAAAGCTTGCGCAAGTCAGATAAGTTCATTTCTTGCACATGCTCAGTTAGCATGGAGGTAGCTGCCATTGAAATAGCACAACCCTTGCCAGTGAACCGAATTTCTGTTAATTTGTCCCTTGAAACTTGTATCTGAATACTAATGCTATCTCCACAAAGTGGATTGTCTCCAATCTGAGTAATATCTGGCTTTAAAAGCTTTCCATAATTTCTAGGATTGCGGTAATGGTCTAAAATATTCTCCCTATATATATCCATAATAACTACCCTAATATTTTAATAGCTTTTTTTAAACCCAGCACCAATGCATCTATATCTTCCTCGGTGTTGTAAATATAAAAAGAAGCGCGCGTTGTTGCAGCTAATTTAAGCGCGTTGTGCAAAGGCATTGCGCAGTGATGACCAGATCGCACACAGATATTATCTTCATTAAGAATCTGCGCTACATCATGCGGATGAATAAGCTTCTTGCTCTTACCAAATACATTAAATGCTACAACCCCACATTTTTCACTCGCGTTACCGGGTCCATACATGGTAATATTCTTTAACTTCGATAGTTTATCCAGTGCCAGCTCTGTTAAATTTTCTTCATATTTCCTGACATTATCCATTCCAATACTTTTAAGATAATCTACAGCCGCACCAAGTCCAATAGCACCTGAAATATTAGGTGTACCAGCTTCAAACTTTAGGGGTATTTCTTGAAACGTACTCTTATCTAGAGTTACACGCTCTATCATTTCACCACCATACATATATGGTCTCATCTGTTCTAATAACTTAGTCTTTCCCCAGAGCACCCCTATTCCAGTTGGACCCAGCATTTTATGACCTGAGAAGGCAAAAAAGTCACAATCAAGCGCGCTAACATTTACTGAAATATGAGGCACTGATTGAGCCCCATCAACAATGATTACAATGTCTGGATTAATCTTTCTTATTTTTTTAATAAGTGACCGTATCGGATTTATCGTCCCCAACACATTAGAAATATGAGTTAACGCTAGAAGTTTTGCTTCTTTAACTGCGGATAATAACTCTGCTTCATCAAGTTTATAATCTAGATCTAAGCCTACCACCTTTAAAATTGCCCCTTTTTCTGCTGCAAGTTGCTGCCATGGAACAAAATTACTATGATGTTCCATTATTGTTGTGACAACTACGTCATTCTTCTTAATATTTTCTTTCCCCCAGGTAGATGCTACAAGATTTAAGGCTTCCGACGCATTGCGCGCAAAGATAACCTCCCTTGATATAGCTGCTCCAATAAACTTGGCTATTTTTTCGCGTGCCTTTTCAAATTCCGCCGTTGCTCGCTCTGAGATATCATAAAGACCCCGAAATACATTTGCCGAATACTCCGTGTTGTATGAATTTATAGCATCAAGAACAGCTTGGGGTTTCAGTGAAGTTGCAGTGGAGTCCAAATAAACGATCCTTTTACCTCTTATACGAGTCTTTAGTAGGGGAAAGTCAGCCAAAACAGATCTCATACACTAACCATTATATCACCGCCCCAAACTTATTTAATAGACACAAGTTCTAGAAACGATCGCAACCCCCTAGGAACAATTTGTTAGGTACAAT
>PFSB01000021.1 GCA_002788855.1 Candidatus Roizmanbacteria bacterium CG_4_9_14_0_2_um_filter_38_17
TTATTAAAAAAATTGTCAAAAGGATATACACAAAAATAAACTAATTCATCAGAATTGACTTATTTTAAAACCCGGTTTTAAAACTTTTTACCCGCTCCAAGACGCCCCCACCCTCCGCGCCTCCAAGACTGTCGGCTCGTAAAAGAAAAAACG
This sequence comes from Candidatus Roizmanbacteria bacterium CG_4_9_14_0_2_um_filter_38_17, assembly GCA_002788855.1. Classification (NCBI taxonomy): domain Bacteria; phylum Candidatus Roizmaniibacteriota; species Candidatus Roizmanbacteria bacterium CG_4_9_14_0_2_um_filter_38_17. Next base: position 154 of record PFSB01000021.1, read on the forward strand.
CAAAATTTTTACTTGTCCGCCTATGGAGGAAAGAACTTTTTATTAACTCAAATAGCCGCTCTGGTTGTACTCAACTCGGATCTCTCCAAATTGACCAAGACGGCCATTAAAAAAGCAATCTGCGAAAATTGACTACAATTATAATATACCGAATTCTGGAGAAGAAAAACAATACCATAGGAGTCCTTAGAATGAAAAATTTGATACAATCAAGCTATGGATCGACATAGTCAAAATTTAAGAAAAAGCGTTATTTACTCACAAAATTTTACTGTTAATCCTTTGCTCGTAGCGAACTTGATTAAACACTCTTCTTTCTCAAAAGAAGATGTTGTTTACGAAGTAGGACCAGGAACTGGGATAATTACTGCTGAGTTAGCGAAACGATGTAAAAAAGTTGTTGCGATTGAAATTGATAAAAACCTTGCAAAAAAATTGCAAACAAAATTTATCAATGTTCCAAATATTGAAGTGCACGAGAGAGATTTTCTTTTATATCCTCTTACCGAACAAAAATATAAAGTTTTTTCAAATATTCCTTTTAACATTACTGTGGCAATCGTTAAAAAATTAACTGAAGCGAAAAACCTTCCCACAGACATTTTTCTGTTTGTTCAACATGACGCAGCAAAGAAATTTTTGGGTGCGCCAAACGCCAAAGAAACACAGTTATCACTTTTGTTAATGCCTATTTTTGAACTATCCATAACACATCAATTTAAGAGAAACGACTTTAGACCAATTCCAAATGTAGATATAGTTCTTTTAAGAATCAAAAAAAGAGAAAAGCCAATGGTCGAACAACAGAATGAAAAACTTTATAGGGACTTTATTGTTTATAGTTTTAACACATGGAAACCAACTTTAAAAGAAGGATTAAAGAAAATTTTTACTGATCATCAATTTTTACGTTTAGCGAAGGATTTCGATTTTTCGTCATCAGCTAAACCGACTGACTTAAATTTTTCTCAGTGGCTAGGTTTATTCAATTTTTTTAATAAGGGAGTTGATATAGGTAAAAAATCACTGATTAAGGGGTCTGAAGATAAGTTAAAAAATCAACAAGCGAATCTTGCTAAGATTCATAGAACGAGAGTGGCAAAAGACTGGAGAATTGTTAGTGAGTAAAATTTGTTTTCCGCGCATGGGTGGGTAGAGCAAGGAAAACTATAAATTCTTTTCCTACTCGCCCGAAGGGCGAGAAAATCGCGCGCGCAAAAAATAGCCCTTCGACTGCGCTCGGGATAAACTCCAGCGAGGTCAGGTTTTTATTTTAAAACCCGGTTTTAAAACATTTGGTCAATAGCTTATAATTTACTCGTGACCTACTACATATATATCCTCCGGACTTCTTCAAACACTCTTTACACAGGTCAAACTAATAACCTTAAGCGCAGGCTTAAAGAGCACAAGAGTAAGTCCTCAAAATCTGCAAAATATATAAGATGCTTCCCAGATTTTACCTTGGTCTATTCTGAAAAATATCAAACTAGAAAAGAAGCAATGCAAAGAGAAATCCAGATAAAAAGCTGGCCCCGAGCCAAAAAAGACAAACTTGTTTCAACCCAAATCTAGTTTTATTTAAAACCCGGTTTAAAAATTACTTAGAGCTGGAGTTAATATAACTTTTTAGCTTATTTAGACTATCTTCATCATGAATAGAAACAGGTATGATTTCTTTTTTTAGCTTTTTTAGAGATTTGATAATTAACTTTATCTCTTTTTCTGATTTTAGATCTATTTTGGTAAGAAGGATTATTTCTGGTACTTCTAGTAGCTTGGGATTAAATATCTCTAACTCTTTTCTTATCTGCTTATAGCTCTTTATGATGTTTTCCTGATCAGCGGGTAGGCAGTGAAAAAATAGCGAAACCTTTTCAACATGCTTTAAAAATCTTGTACCTAATCCTTTTCCATCAGAGGCTCCTTCAATGAGCCCTGGTATATCCGCAATAATTTTTCCGTTCAATTCTCCAAGATTTGGTTCTAACGTGGTAAAAGGGTAATCTCCAATCTTAGGATTTGCATTTGTTATTTCCTTAAGCAAGCTACTTTTACCTGCATTAGGAAAACCCATAAATCCAATATCTGCAATTAGCTTTAAATTAATATACAGCTCCCTTGACTGACCATTAAATCCTCTCTCGGCTCTCTTTGGCGCAACATTAGCTGCGGAACGAAATTCCCAGTTCCCTCTTCCACCCCAGCCACCTCTACACAACAAGAATCGCAAGTCTTTATCAGTTACTTCAAAAACCTCCCCAGTATTCTTGTCTCTGATTTCCGCACCAATTGGAAGTCGAACTTCCACATCGCTAGAGTTCTTGCCATGTTTTTTATTTGACATACCATGCTGACCAGTCTCAGATTCAATCTTAGAACGTCCCGAAAGAGAGGTTAATGCATAAATATCTGTTGTAGAGGTTATATAAATACTACCACCCTGCCCTCCATTACCTCCATCAGGACCTCTTCTTGTTTTATAAAAAGAGATCTTCCCATCTCCCCCGTTTCCTGCTTTGAATAAAATATCTATTTCCGTGACTAACATATAACTTCTATTATATCAGGCCGAAGGTGCCCTAGGTGCCGAAGGTGCCGAAGGTGCCGAAGGTGCCGAAGGTGCCGAAGGTGCCGTCTGTGCTATAATGTACCAGATTGCAGATTGTATACGGATACGTCTGCTTGTATTTTGATTTAGTTTTTTAGAGATAAAAGATACCTTACTTTTTTAAAAAATTTTGTATCTTCTTTCGTAAGTTAAACAATTTCACTTTCTTCAAGCAGAGGTATTTGTATATAAAAAAAATAGTTTTATTTGACATGCTTATCGTATATAACGATAGTATTGCTACGAGTGCATCCTCAACAAGTAAATCTTCTTTGTTTCCGTTTTCCAAAGAGTCAAATAGAACACATTACAACAATGCTTATGCCTACTTCTTAGAAACCTGCAATCTTAATAATATTAAAGCCGCATTTACAACGACAAAAGACTTGAACTCCAGCAGAAACTTTGATAGCTTCTGGATATATAAAAATAACTCTTGGAAAAAATCTATGCAAACTTGCTCAGCTCCTCTCATATTTGATAAATTCTCTCCTAAAACTAAAAAACAAAGGCAAAGGCGTCTGGATCTTTTCTCAAGTTCTAATGTTAAACCTTTCAACAGTCCAAAACTATTTTCACTTTTTTTTGATAAGCAAAAAACATTCGATAAACTTAGCGAATACGCTATTCCCACAGTTTCCATAGATGACAAAAGCGAAAAAGGCATTACAAAAACATTTAAAAAACTTGCGATTCTATTACAAAACCACCCAAATAAAAATGATTTTTCAAGTGATATTGTAGTAAAAGACAGATACGGTGCTGGTGGTAACAGAATTTATAAAATTAATTCAACAGATACTGTTTCCAAAATTTTAGATATTCTTGAGACAGATAAAAACCAATCATTCCTATTGCAGCCATTTACCAAATTTAGCAAAGGCTATTTTAAATATAATAGCTTAAAAGGATTTGTAGACATACGTATTATCTTCATGGGACAAAATGTAATACAGACATATATTAGAACAGCGTCAGGAAGTGATTTTAGATGTAATGAGCATCTTGGAGGAAGTCTTGAGTATATTAATATTACCGAAATTCCAAAGAAAGTAATAAACATGTCAAAAAAAATTGCGCTATCTGTAAGCAAGAAAAATTCGCTCTATGCTCTTGATTTTATTATTTCAAATAATGGAAACGTATATTTAATGGAGGGAAATACTGGTCCAGGTCTTGACTGGAATTCATCAATAAAAAAGAATGTTTTTGAAGGAAAAAAATTAATATCCGAAATAGTAAAAGAGTTATCCTCCCGGATGAAACTTCCACACGTGATTAGCTAACAAACTTTGCTGAAAATATAGGATGATATAATTCCCCTTATGTTTAAGATTAAGAAATTCGATCTTCTCGTTTCTGTATACATTTTCTGTATTATGGTTTCTGAACTAATGGGAGGAAAAACTTTTCCACTAATAAAGATTGGAACTTACCAACTAAACGCTAGTGTAGCAATATTTGTCTTCCCTCTAATTTTTACTATTAATGACATGATTATTGAAGTTTATGGAAAAGAGAGAGCTAGAAGCTTAGTTCGCTCTGCGCTTTTTGTAATATTTCTAATTATGATATTCTCACTTTTAGCAATAAGCCTTCCACCATCTAGAAGATTTGCAGAGAGCGAAGAGGCGTATGACAATGTATTTAGTAAATCTGCCAGAATATCTTTTGCTAGTTTAACCGCTTTTGCCCTAGCTGAATTTACCGATCTTTTAATCTTTGTACATATTCGAAAAAAGCTTGGCAAAGGTTCACTCTGGCTTCGAAATAATGTTTCAAACATCGTTTCACAATTTGTAGATACAACGATCTTTATGACGGTCGCTTTTTATGGCTTAGGACAGTCACTGGGAGACAATATATCTTTCTTATCCAGCATAATAATTCCATATTGGTTACTAAAAAGTTTCATGTCTATTATTGAAACCCCCCTTGTCTACCTCGGAGTAACCTGGCTCAAGAAAGATAAGACATGAAAATAATTATGGTTATAGTTGCTTCAGTCAACGGCAAAATTACCAACGGCAACCCCAACATTTACTCCTGGACCTCCAAAGAAGATAGTGTGCATTTCTACTCACTTATTAATAATCATAATCTTATTGTAATGGGGAGAAAAACATTTGAAGCAGCCAAGGGTAAAATTATGCTAACTCCCGACAAATTAAGAATAGTCCTAACAAAAAATCCGGCAAATTACAATAAAAAATCAGTACCCGGACAACTAGAGTTTAGTAATGAAGCCCCAACAAAACTAATTAATCACCTAAAGAAACTGGGGTATAGCAAATTGCTTCTCGTGGGTGGATCCAAGATCAATGGACTATTCTTAAAAAACGAATTAGTCAATGAAATCTATTTAACTATAGAACCAAAACTATTTGGCAAAGGTAATGAACTACTAGAAACAGTTAATCTAGAGCAAGATTTAAAGCTCTTGAATTTTAAGAAACTAAATAACAAGGGCACTCTCCTCCTTCATTACAAAGTAATCTAGTTATCTTTTTGGGGTGACTCTGCGTTTTCCTATCTTTTTAAGTGAGTAGTCAATAGCTTTATCCAGATCAATATGCTTTATTCTGGCAAAACGAAGTATCGCTACTAAAATATCTCCCAATTCTTGCTCATAAGTCTCGTCTTCCTGAGCGGCTATATTAGTTGGCTTTCTTCCATGTTTAGCTAAATAAGCTCTAGCCATCTCTCCTATTTCCTCAACAAGTGTAAGTATCAGAAAAGATCCAAATTCTTGAGTGTTCTTAACACCTTTGTCTATTTCATCAAATCTACGAAAATACTTACCAAAAGGAGTAGATAGTGGCTTGCGTAATTTATCTATCATAGTTCTATTATATAATAACAGAAGTATGAAAGCAGGAGTAGTAGTTATGCTAGGTAGAACAAATGCGGGCAAGTCAACCCTTTTAAATCGTCTTATTGGTCAAAAAGTAGCTATAACTTCAAGAAAACCTCAGACAACAAGATTTGCAATAAACGCAGTGTATGAGGACAAGAGAGGACAGATTATATTTACAGATACACCTGGTGTATTTGAAAGATCCCCCGATCTATTGGCAAAAAAAGTTGGACTAAAACCCGAAGAAGCCCTTAAGGAAGGAGTAAATGTGGCAGTGTATGTAGTTGATCATACCCGCTACCGCGACGTAGAAGAAAATAGAACATTGGGTATGGTCAGAAAATTAGATGTTCCCAAAATATTAGTTTTTAACAAGTGGGACATTAAGAAACCTAGTTTTTACGAAGAACTTCGCTTTATGGAAGAGGAGTTTGATACTACTCTATTTATCTCCGCACTAAAAGGACACAACTTAAACTTATTACTTGAAGAAATTTTTAAACACTTACCCGAAGTCCAGAGCAAGTTAGTAGACACCAGTCAAATGGCAACTCCCTTGCTCAATGTGAATAGTAAACTATATATTGAAGAGATTATTCGTGAAAAAGCATTCCACTCACTCGGACAAGAACTACCATATACATTAACTGTAACAGCAAGTGAGATAACAGAAAGAGAAAATGGAACCTTATACATTAGAGCAGATATTGTTACTAATGAGGAAAGGTACAAGAAAATGATTATTGGGAATGAGGGTAAAAAAATTAAACAGATAGGATTAACAGCCAGAAAAGAATTGGAAACAGCCAGAAATGAAAAGGTTTTTATCGAGCTTAAAGTTGTAGTCAATCGCCACTGGATGGAAGCCTTCTAAGCAAGCGTTCAAGCGTTTCCTCTTTCCCAAGTATTTCCAGAGACTCAAATAGTGGTGGCCCAACCTTTCGTCCCGCCACACCAATTCGCACCTGCATAAATAATTTACTTTTAGATAACTCAAGTTTTTCTGCAAAGCTCTCCAACTGCTTATGCAGTATATCGTGATTCCAGTTATCTATCTTATTTAATTCATCAATAACCTTCAAAATAATCTGCCCATCTACTTCTTTCTCATATTTACTAGGTCTTTTAAACAAAAACTCGCACATTGGCATATATTCAGACAGTTTCTTAATCCTAGTTTGAGTGAGTGGCAGTGATTTCTCAACAATTTTCTCACTGTAGCTATCTCCAATATAATCCATTATTTGAGATTTGAGCTTTGGAATTTGAGATTTTCGTATGTACTCTCCATTCATCCATTCGAGCTTTGTCACATCAAATATTGGAGCTGATTTACTCATTCGTGCAAAATCAAACTCGGCAATAAACTCCGAAAGCGTAAATATATCTCGACCATCAGACATTGAAAAACCCAATGTTCCGAAATAATTTAGCATAGCCTCTGGTAATAATCCTTGATCCTTATACCAACTCACCCAAACAGGATTTCGGCGCTTCGACAGCTTACTTTTATCTGGATTTCGAAGAAGTGGTGTGTGTATAAACTCTGGCAAATCCCATTCTAGAGCTTTGTATATTTGAACATGTTTAGGTGTCGAAGATAGCCATTCTTCACCTCTGATTACATGCGTAATACCCATCAAGTTATCATCAATCACAACTGCCAAATGATAAGTAGGAAACCCATCAGATTTTAAAATTATCTGATCATCAATTAGCTCATTTTTAAAAACAACCTCTCCCCGAATTTTATCTTGGAACTTAGTTTCTCCCTTATTTGGCATCTTAAGCCTGACTACTTTTCCGGATTTTTTTCCAAGATCACGACACTTACCGTCATAAATAGGAGGCTTACCAGACTTTTGTTGTTCTTTTCGCATTTCATCTAGACGCTCCGACGTGCAATCGCAATAATAAGCATCACCTTGCTCAACTAGCTGTTTCGCATACTTTTGATAAATCTCAAGTCTTTTTGATTGTTTATATGGACCAACTTTACCGCCGTGAATAATACTCTCATCTGGATCCAAACCCAGCCATGATAAAGATTTAAATATTCTTGCCTCAGATCCTTCGACCTTTCTTTTCTGATCAGTATCTTCAATACGAACAATAAATTGACCCTTATGTTGTTTTGCATAGGCAAAATTTAGTAGTGCCGTATATGCATTACCTACATGTAAGTCTTCACCAGTGGGAGAGGGCGCAATACGTGTACGAACGCTCCTTGTCATGATTGAATTGTACCATGGTTACAGGTATACTTATAATATGGTCACTCTGACTCAAGCAGCTTCTTACTCTAAAAAAATAGTAATTTATGCCGTATTTTTAACGATCTTCGTGATTTTAGTTGTTATAGCCATAGGATTAGTCCGCGACTATCTAAAAGCACGGGTACCTGAACCAGGTATTATTACAACCAACGGATTCGGCAAATTATCCGGACTAGTTTTTCCACAAGAAAATAGTAGACCTGGAATCTTAACTCTCCAAACAATTCAAGGTGGTGTACCAGAGGCTTCCTCAGTTGCACGTATCTATAAAACTATATCGAATCCTCCTGGGTTATTAGCTTCCAGCAAGGCCCAACAGTTTGCGCGTCTTCAAGGTTTTAACTCTACCCCAACTACTAAAACAGCTACTGAGCATGTTTTTAATGATTCACTATATCCTGCCCGCAGCTTAATTTACAATCTTGCAACAGGAAACTTTGATCTTATATATAATTTGGAGGAAGATAACTCACCAGTTTTGACCAGTAAAATATCTGCAGATAGTAGCCAGATTTTAGAAGAAGCAATTACGCTCTTACAAAGTACAGGTAAATTTACTCCCTCTTTAGAAAGTGGCATTCAAAAAATAGCATATTACAAGTACGCAGATAATGAATATAGTCTCGTGCAAAACAAGCTAGAGGCAAATTTAGCTAGAGTAAATTTTTTTTCTGGACCAATTGACACAATGGATATAAAAACACCTAATACTAATCAATCTTCAGTCTATGTAACTTTTTCTGGAAAAGATAACAGAAATCAGCGAATTATTCAGTTTCACTATCAGCTATTCCCTGTGGATCCTGGATCACTACAAACATATCCAATAAAACCTGGCCACGTAGCATGGGAAGAATTAGTAAGTGGCAAAGGTTATGTTGTGAATATAGGAACAGGTAACCAAGCGCAAGTTTTTGTACGAGACGCATATCTTGCCTTCTATGACCCTGGAGAATTCCATGAATATTTGCAGCCTATCTACGTTTTCACAGGTGACCGAGGGTTTGAAGCTTATGTACCAGCTATTGATCCAATGTGGATTGAATAGGCGACCACTCAAACCCATTAAACACCCAATCAATCAATACCCTTGTGTCTGCAAAACGATCTTTACTTCCCAGCACTACCAACATCACTTTTTGACCATTACGGGACACTGTTGTAACCAGATTTTCTCCAGCCTCAGCTGTAAATCCAGTTTTAACACCCGCTACTCCAGGTATTTCTCCCAACAACTCATTTACCGTAGCTAGATCGTGAAAATAGGTATAACTGGCATCAGCTACCGTAATTGCTTTTGTTCCAACCATATGTGCCAGGGTAGGATTGTTAAGGACATACAGCCCTAAAATAGCCAAGTCTCTGGCTGTAACATACTGATCTGGATGATCGTAACCAATAGGATTAGCAAAACTTGAATTTTCTAAGCCCAGTTCTTTTCCCTTTTCATTCATTTTTATTACAAAAGCATCAACTCCACCAGGATAATTGTCTGCTAAAACAAACGCTGCATCATTAGCTGAGTGAACTAAAGCGCCATACAAAAGATTTTCTACAGACATCCTTTCGCCATAAAAAAGCTCCATCGTTTTCCCATCTGTTGCCAAACCTCTCACTTCTATAACGTCATCAAGTTGATAATAGTCCAGTGCAACAAGTGCAGTGATCAACTTAGTCGTAGATGCGGGCGCTAACTTTTGATTAGCATTTTTATCATAGAGAACTAGACCTGCATCTGGCTCATATATATAGGCTGCACGTGCTGAAACTTCAGGATCTGGTAACCAGCTTTTCTTCTGTGGCAATAAAGATGGTTCAAATTCAGGCAGTGAATCAACGACTGCTCCTACAGCATTAACAAGTGGGGTTTGGGTATATTTATTCTCCCCTGGATACACAAGAAAAAACAAGGAAACTGTGAAAATTAGGAAATACTGATCAAAACGTAAGTGCTCTCGCCAATGCTTTTTTGGTTTTTTAACCATGCATCAATAATAACACTAATCCGTGGTTATATTTTTACACCCAGTTCTTGGAGCTGCTCACTAGAAGCGGAAGATGGAGCATCAACAACAGCTGTACGTCCACCCGCCGTGGCAGGAAAAGCAATTACTTCTCGTATTGAAGGTTCACCCAGGCCCGCCATTAAAAAGCGATCAAACCCAGGAGCTATGCCTCCGTGCGGGGGTACCCCATAAGCAAATGCAGTTAACATATGCTCAAACTGTGCTTGTTGTTTCTTATTAAAACCTATTAGTTCAAAAACTTTTGTCTGAATCTTCGAGTCATGAATTCTCACGCTTCCTCCGCCAACTTCAAAACCATTGAGAACCATATCATGTTGCAATCCCCTAACCATCAAAGGGTTTTTATCTAATAAGTGCACATCATCTGGGTGAGGGGCTGTAAACATGTGATGTGAGGGAGCGATCTTTTTTCCCACTCCGTGATAATAGTCGTCCTTTGTTTGCTCTGCAAACAGCGGAAAATCTATTACCCACACAAACGCTAATTCATCTTTGTTGTTTTTATCTTTTCTCAAATCTGGTTTATCCGAACCATATTTTTCTATCGAGTCTTTATGAGATATTCGTGGCCAGGGAGTTTGGGTAATTTTTTTTTCAGGAAAAAGAGCTTTAGAAAGACTCGTAAATAGCTCTTCAGCCAATTGAAGAATATCCTCTTGGGTAACAAAAGACATCTCAATATCCAGCTGTGTAAATTCTCCATATGCTCGATCTGCACGAGGATCTTCATCTCTAAAACAGCGAGCCAGCTGAAAATATCTCTCAAATCCCGCTACCATCAAAAGCTGCTTGTACTGTTGAGGGGATTGAGGAAGTGCATAAAAGCTTCCTTGCTGTAATCGTGACGGGACTAAAAAATCTCGAGCACCCTCTGGAGTTGTTTTGGTCAAAATGGGCGTCTCGATCTCGACAAAGTCTCGCTCCAATAGAAACTCCCTCATAAATTGAGAAGTCTTGGATCTTAGTTTAATATGATGATTCATGCGCTTGCGCCGTAAGTCTAGATACCTATACTTCATGCGCACATTTTCATCAATCTCTGATCCATCTGTATCTATAGGTAATGGTAACTCAGAAGATTCCGTGAGCACTTTAAACTCTTTAATCTCTAGCTCCACTTTACCTGTTTCAAGCTGTGGGTTAACCATATTTTCTGGTCTTTCTTTAACTGCGCCCACCAGCTCTACGCAGTATTCTGACCCAACCCCTTCTACAAGTTTCGCGTCGGTTGTAACAGTTTGGATAACTCCAGAACGATCACGTATATCCAAAAATACCACTCTCCCATGGTCACGCCTAGAATTAACCCAACCCTGAAGCATAACCATCTCCCCAACTTTATCATTTGTCTCTATCGCCAAAGTACGTTTCATTTGTTTCATGGTTTACCCAAACTTAATTATACTCTGTTTTAATGATATTGACAAAAAATTACATATATTCTAAAATACATAGACAATATGAAACAAAGTAATATTATTCTTGATGTCCGCTACATCCTCTTTACCGAGGATTTTTGCGGGATGTAAGAATTAATAAATAATTAATTAACATCCCCGCAAGGGGATTTTTTTATGACTCTAATAGAAATTAGTATTGGTCCATTAACAGGTCAAGAAAGAGAACACATAAGGCGTATGCCTAATCCTTATGGTAAGCGTTTTGTTAAACCCGAGTTTATCAACGACGGAATCCGTTGTGGAAGACTAGTACTCACACCAGTTCTTAAAGCCCTACATCAGCTAGGCATATACCCTGAAAAAGGACGGCTACTAAATAGATACGGCTATACAAGATCAACGCTATTATTTGGAACTACTCAGCATAATGCATCACATATAGAAGTCAAAACAGAAACTCCTCCAGAGCCCACACCACCAATCCAAATTGAACAACCTCTTATAATATCCAATCTATTAGAAATTACTACAGTACTTGACCCGAATCAGGTGACTTATGAAAACTCATTATTAGAACTATGTGAAAGAAATCAAAAAAGAGCAGATGCGGTAGGTTTTGCTGCAGACCTAGTTTGCGAGTTATTGAACGAACACAAACCAGATCCTAATGTTACCCTTAAACCTTGGCATTTTGTAGAATTTAAAGAAGCAAAGACAGGTATTGGACATGATGTAACTCTAAGAAGATTAAACAAAAAAAATCCACCTATGGCAGCTGGAATATGGGGATTTATACAGGGAATGGAAAGAGGACGCGCTCCTACGTGTGGCGTAAGACTAGTTGATTCAATTGCTCAAACACTCGAAAAACCAAGTTTAATAAACTCGATGTTTGAATTAGCAAAACCAGATCCACAATCGACAGATTCATGGAATATGGCAAATCCACAAATAAGTATATAAAGATCCGATCTATATGAGCAAAACAAAGCGAGGCTTTTCATGAAATGGAAGACCTGTTTTAAGTTGAGCGGTTATATTCCGAGATGTGCGCTCATTCACACTCCAGGAGTGATATAGGTTAACACCTAAGGTTTATCCTTGTTTTATATCTTTAATCATCAGCTGGAGGTTTTCATTTCCATTCCATTTATTTAGATCCAGAGTAAAAGCAATATCTACTGGTTCTTTTACATCTATTTTTTCAAGCATATATGCCTTACTAAACCCAATTGCATCTATCCCATTAACTTTTACTTTTAAGTGATTACCTTCTTTACCAATTTTGCGAACATCATCAAGATATATCTGGTTCATACTAAATATGGGCTTCTCATTGCTTGTTCCAAATGGCTTTAGCTCCTCTATTTTATCCAATAGATCCCGCGTTATCTCTTCCATATTTAATTCTAGATCAATATTCAAAACTCTCTCCAAAAGCTCTGGATCAATCTGGTCTACAGCTTTTTGAATCAGTTCTTCTGCTACCTGAGAAATATTCCCCGTCTCTACCGAAAATCCCGCCGCCATTGTGTGCCCACCAGCGTTAACTAACTGGTCCTCAACTTGACGAATAAGTTTAATTATATCTACACCAGGAATAGATCTAGCCGAAGCTTTAGAAATGCCATTTTCATTTTGAGCAATAACAATCGTGGGACGATAAAAGCGGCGACTTAGACTACCAGCTATAAGCCCTATTATTCCTTCATCATATGAAGAGTCAGCGATGACCAAAAGAGGTGGCATCCCTTTTACCCCTTTAAGTTGTTCTAGGCTCATATCAATCTGTTCATTTGTCAGCAACTGCCTCTTCCTATTTAGACTTGCAAGCTTTTGAGCAATCGCGATTGCTGCTCGTTCATCCTTTGTACAAAAAAGCCTTAGAGCATCTAAGGCGTCACCTAATCTACCCGCTGCGTTTATTCGGGGCCCTAGGATATACCCTATGTGATACGGATCAAGATCAGTTCCAAGTAGACCTGACTCTTGTAGTAGAGAACGAATTCCTACTCGACTAGATTGAGATAGTAGTGGTAGACCATGGCTAACTATTTGACGATTTGGACCTTGAAGAGGTAATACGTCTCCAATCGTACCAAGAGCAGCAAGCGCTAGTCGCTCTGGATTGTCCCTCAGATTATCTATCTGTCTTGAAACAAACCAGGAAACTCCTGCTCCGGCAAGCGTAGTTGTATGCACAACCGCGATTGCATGACTACATAGCTTAACTACCTCAGATTTGTTAGGCGCTTGATGATGGTCTGTGATAATAACATCTACTCCAGCGTCCGTTAATTGCATAACAAAATTGGAAGCTGTAATTCCATGATCTACCGTTATCACAAGAGTCGGATTATATTTTTCCTTAACACTCTTTATCCCTGCAGAAGAAAAACCATATCCCTCACTTTTCCGATCTGGAATATAGGGCCACACAACCGCACCTAGTTCATGCAAGGTCTCCCACGCAATTGCAGTTGCCGATACACCATCTATATCAAAATCACCATATACTACAATTGTCTCCTTATTTTTTATGGCCTTCTTAATTCTGACTAGAGCTTTAGCCAGCTGAGCCTCATCTATTCCAACTTCTTTTGCTGTAAGAGTATAAGGAGAGTGAGGTTTTAGAAAATCACTCGCTGATTCTACTCCTCGTAATTTTAATAAGTGAGTAAGGATATTTTCAGATTTACGTGTCTCAACATTCCAGCGCATAAGGTATACTATATCATAGGAATTATATCTATTATGCAGCTTAAACTACCAGATTTACCAAGAAAAATTATTAACCAACTGCAACAAGCAGGTTTTGAGTGTTATGCAGTTGGAGGTGGTATCCGTGACTTACTCAGAAGCAAGTCACCTACTGACTGGGATTTCACGACCGATGCCACTCCAGAAGAAATTCTTAAAGTTTTTCCTGATGGCTATTATGACAATAAATTTGGTACGGTTGGAATACCTATGAAAAATTCAATTATTGAGATCACAACCTACCGAACAGAATCTGAATACAAAGACAATCGCCGCCCGGAAAAAGTAGAATGGGGCAAATCTCTTGAGGAAGATCTCAATCGTCGTGACTTTACCATTAACGCCATTGCCACAAATGGCAAAGAGATCATTGATCCTTTTAACGGTCAATCTGACCTACAAAATAAGCTTATCCGTGCAGTTGGAGATCCAAATGCCCGGTTTAAAGAAGACGCACTGCGTATGTTGCGGGTAGTCAGACTCGCAACTCAACTTGAATTTTTGGTTGAGGATAAAACAAGAGATGCGCTTGAAAATGATGTTTCACTTCTTAAGAATATTGCACAAGAACGCGTTCGAGACGAACTGCTACGTCTGTTAAAAGCTGCTAATCCCGCCGATGGAATTCTCTTGCTTAAGCATACTGGTCTTCTACAGTACATTCTCCCTGAGCTTCTAGAAAGCTTTAAAATTGATCAAAAAAGCCCCGAGCGTCATCATATTCATGACGTAGGCACCCACTGTGTTGAAGCGCTTCGGTATTGCTCAAATCCTGATCCAGTCATAAGGCTTGCGGTTCTTCTACACGATATTGGCAAGACTAAAACTGTAAACAAAGATAAATCTGGCATTACCACTTTTTATAATCATGAAGTTGCTGGAGCAAGTATGGCTAGAGATATATCTATGCGTCTTAAATTATCTAAAAAACAAACAGGTATGATTATTCGATTAGTGCGCTGGCATCAATTTAGTATGGAGGATACTCTGACAGATAAAGCAGTACGCCGCTTCATTAGAAACGTAGGACTAGAAAATATTCAAGCTATGCTAGATCTTAGAGTAGCTGATCGCAAAGGAAGCGGGGCCAAAGAAAGCTCCTGGAGATTCGAGTTATTTAGAAAACGCCTTATTGAAATTCAAAAAACTCCTTTCTCCATTCAGGATCTTAAAGTGGACGGTAACGATATAATAGAGGCTCTTAAAATTAAACCTTCCCGTCAAGTTGGAGAAATACTCGAAGCAATCTTTGATAAAGTAGACAATGACGAACTCCCTAATGAAAGAGAAAAATTACTGGAACAAATCAAATCTCTAACACCCACTCCAGGAGTGGGTTGAGTTGACACCTAAGGAATATTTATAGTATTGTCATATTATGCCTTCACGTAAAATACCTCTCATAACGCAGGGTATTTACCACATCTTTAATCGTAGTGTAGCTGGACAAACTATATTTAGAAATATAAGAGAATATCAAATATTTTTAGACTTATTAGAATACTACTCGTTTACCCATGCAAAACACCGCTTTTCTCACTATAGAAGACTCGAAGATGAAACAAAGAAGCAAACGCTCAATAAACTATATCAACAAAGCGATAAACTTGTAGATATATATTCTTTCTGCATTATGCCAAATCACTATCACTTACTATTAAAGCAACTAACCGATGATGGCATAAGCAAATTTATCAGACAAATCCAAAATAGTTATGCCAGATACATCAATATCAAAACACAACGTAATGGAGCCTTACTTCAATCCCCATTTAAATCCGTTTTAATAGAGAATGACGAACAATTTATCCATGTAGCAAGATATATTCACCTAAATCCCTTAACATCGTACATTCTAACAAACCAGTCCGAACTAGCTAACCTAGAGTGGTGCTCATATAAAGACTACTGCAGTGCAAATAGTAGAGGTTTTGTTAACACATCAAACCTCATGTCCTACTACAATTCAATTGATGAATTAAACAAATTCACCCTAAATCAGGTTGATTACCAAAGAGCACTAGCCAAGATAAAACATCTTACACTTGAAAAGTCCTTTCCAAATCCTTAAGTGTCAACCTAACCCACTCCAGGAGTGGGTTCTCACATTACGTTTCTGAAATGTAGCTAAATTCATTTATTTCTTTTTAAGCAGCAAACTAAGGACTGGGACTGCTACAAATGGCGATGAATAAGTTCCAAGCACAGTTCCAATCAGAAGTGCAACCATAAACCAGCGAATAGTCTCACCTCCCAGAAGAATCATTGCTAATAACATAAACAATATTGTTAGAGAATTATTAATCGACCTTACCATTGTCTCTGTTAAGGCGCTATTGGCAACTTTTGTAATATCTTTGGAGTTTTTATCTCCTGAGTTCTCTCGAATTCTATTAAACACCACTACCGTATCATGAACAGAAAATGACATCGTCGTTAAAAGCGCAGTAACAAATAATGCATCAACCTCAACAAGCATAAATTTACCTAAGACAGCAAATACACCAGCTAATATCAAGGTGTCATGCAGAAGTGCTACTATCGCAGCCATTCCATACTTTAAGTTCTTGAATGCCCAGGCCAGATAGGCAAGAATGCCTATCACAGCGATAATTGCAGCTGTAAGGGTCTTATTTAATAACTCCTTACCAAGCGTTGGTCCTACTGTTTCAAACCGATCAATTTTAATCGATCCTGCAACTGAGGCTATTTCCTCTCTAATCAAAGCAATTTTCTTTTGCTCGATAAAATCTGTTTTTATTAATACTTTTTCACCACTATCTTGTACAGCTTGGACATTGATGTCATTTTTGTTTAAAATAGTCAAGATTTCCTTATTATTAACCTCAATCAAGGTTCCTCCTGTAAAATCTATCCCTGGTTTTAGACCCCAAATAACTAATGCCAGAATACTTATTCCTGCAAGAATACCTGAAGCCGTAAAATATATTCGCTTGTACTGTAGCCAGTTAATCATTTTTTACTCCTATAAAACATTCTCATTAGGGTTCGCGTTACAAATACCCCAGTAAACAACCCAATAATGACCCCAATCGCAAGAGTCAACGCAAATCCCCGTATTAATCCAAATCTAGGTAAAAACTGCCAGTCTAATGGATTAAAGAGAATAAATGTGGTAAGTAGCGTTGCAACATTTGCGTCTCTGATTGAATCCCAAGCTCTACCAAAGGCAATTTCCATAGCTTGCTGCCAGGGCAGACCATCTCTTATTTCTTCTCGCACTCTCTCGAAGATAAGAATATTTGCATCCACTGCCATTCCTATGGAAAGCATAAATCCAGCAATTCCAGACAATGTTAATGTAACTGGTATAACTTTAAACACCATAAAAGATATTAAACCATAAATGATTAATGCTACCACAGCAATAACGCCCATCTGACCATAAAAACCAATCATAAAAAAAGCCACCATCAATAGACCAACCGATCCAGCAAGAATACTTTTATCTATTGCAACTTGTCCTAAAGTTGGACCAATATTACGCTGGGAAATTAGCTCTATACTAACTGGTAATGCTCCAGCATTAAGCTGTGTAGTCAATTGTTTAGCCGCGTCTATTGTAAAGCCACCAGATATCTGAGCCTGCCCTCCAGTTATAGCCTCATTAACTCGGGGTGCAGACATAATCTGGTCATCTAGAAAAATTGCTAGCTGTCTATTAATATTTCGCTTTGTTGCCTCTGCAAATAGTTTTGCTCCTTCATTGTCAAACATAAGCCCTACCACTGGCTCACCTGATTGTTGATCAAACTGGACCTCTGCTCTTTTGAGATTTCTACCAGTAATTCCTGAATCAATAGTAAACGGCCCGTATGTCGAAGACAGCTCTGCTGTCTGAGATGCCTCGTCGGCAGAAGGTGTACTTTCTGGAGATTCACGAAACTTAAGCTGAGCTGTTTTTCCTATCAGATCAACCGCATTACCTACATCTTCCACTCCTGGAAGCTCAACAATAATTCTGTAACTTGCCCCAGATTTTGAAGTCTGCACCTGTGCCTCGGATATACCAAAATAATTCACCCTTCTCTCAATAATATTACGCGCACCCTCCAATGCTCGCTCTCTATCCGCTTGATCTATTTCTTCGAGTTTTGCCTCGAAAACCAGATGACTTCCCCCCGCCAGATCCAAACCCAAGGAGGTACGGAAACTTTTATGTATTCTAACTTTTCCAAAAGCTATATTAATACCTGACAATCCGTAGAATTGCTCAGGCAATATAACTAATAACGAAAACAACGTAAGTATAAATATTAACCAAACTGAAAATCTTCTTTTTTGCATATTATTTCTTCCCTATTTGTAACTGTCGAGGATTAGGAAATAGCACCCTAACCTCTGCCTTCTCGATCTCGATTTTAACATCTACTTCATCGCCAGCTCGTGCACCAATAATCTTGGCAAAGGCAGCTGGAATTACAACCGTTAAACTATTACCTGTTTTAAAAATTTTTTGCTTCATCTCGGCTCCCTCAACCTACCAGCTCCTCCTCATCACCAATAATAACCATTCTGCTTTCACTAAAAACAGTACTTAAAAAAGGATCCCTACGTTCTTTTCTAAACGCAAACTCTTTTTCATCCATAATGCTAAAATTTATTTCTTTTTTATCCCTCTTCTCATGTACACCTACTATTGCAGCCAGTAAATCCGCATCAATCTTCCCTATTGCCAAAAGATCAAGACCTGCCTTTTTACGCGTAAGCTTACGAATGTACTTACCAGATAGAACTACAAACTTAACCGAACCAAGTTTCTTGCGATTCTTTAGAATATCTCCACCTAGCCCAGCTGTTTTATTTATTAACCCCAAAAGATCATAATAGAGATGGTAATTTTTACGTAGTGCATAATATAACCTATTTCCTCTAGGTTCCTTACCAAGGATTCCTTTCTTCTCTAAATATGCAAGCTCGCGCCTAACTGCATTTATTTCTTCATCAGTTTTACGCACCAGCTGACGAACATAAAATATGTCATCAGGGGCAAGAAAAAATATAGTTAGTAGTTTTACTCTAACTTTAGAGATTATTAGGTCTGTTAGCGGCATATTTAGAAATCTACTTTTTTACCCTTGGGTACTACTTCGATCCAGATCTGCCCTGGAACAAACTGTATTTCTTTGCCATTTTCATCATAGAACAATGTTCTTGCAGTTCTTTTATTTTTACTCCAAGTTCCTTCAATTGCCTCCCCATTCTTAAAGATAAATGCGTCTCCTGTGCCAATTGTTTCATATAGAAGATGCTTATGTTCGTCTACTGGACCAGTTTCTTTGGTTAACTGAACAACAACATTTTTTGCCGTGATCTGTTTTTTTGTCTCAAAATCTGTGTGAGCTTCCCCTCCCATGGTTCTTTTGTAACTATTGTCGGCTTTGTCATAATCCCAGATAACATTAAAGTCTTTATATCCATCCCAGAAGCCAAAACTAATTTTGGTAGCATCGGGTGTGTCTTGCGCCTTATCACCATCAGAAAATTCCCAGGATCTAAAATCCTCATCCCAAGACACGTCGTCTTCGTCAACATTGGTCCAATCTCTCGATTCTGCAACAAAATACAGCCCATTACTTGAACAAACCATTGTGTGCTCGGTCGCAACGGTCTTGCTAAGTCTATCTGGATTACGGAAACATGTTGGATATGAGATTCCGAACTGATCCATATCTTTAATTCCATATCTATCAATCTGACAAAGCGCCTTAGCTTTTTCATCTACAGTAGGATCATTACATTTACCCGCTCCACCTACATGCGCATATAATGCATCGTATTCAGATACCCAGTCAAGAAAGTAAGTTCTAGCCGAACGCACAGGTGAAAAATTAATATTGTTTGCCGCTACTCCGCAATAATAAACTCCCATGAAGCGCGTGATTCCACCTTCTACTACTGCCTCGTACACAATATCAGCGGAACCTAATCCAGACTGTGGACGAGCATCTGTGTGATTCTCGATCATCACAGCCAAAGGACGCCGTCCTTCCCATATTGAACGTTCTGTTTTAGTAAATAACATACCGTTCAAAGGACAACTTTCCGTCTTTGGCTCGCCTGGATCAATCTGAACATTTCCCTCTGAATCTGTAATTAATGATTGTGGAGATACTAAATCTCCATCAATCTTAGGAGCAAAGATACGCGAAACTCCAAAAGCAACAGCTGTAGATGCCAGATATATAATTATGCCTATGACTAATAATTTTTTCTTATCCATTAACCAATTCCTCTTCTTCCTTACTTAATTCATGGTCTACTCCTTTACCTTTCTTAACGCTTTTAGCGAACCATCTTGTATTTTGACGTGAATGCAAGGAAGATACTACAACCCCACTTCTTTCATCATCCAAGAACGATATAATAAAGCTCTGGTCACCACCCACTTCTTTAAATGGGTTATACCTTAATAATCGCACATTTTGCACAAAAGATCTAGCCCTCTTTGTTAACTGGTGATGATCTTTATCCAGATCACTTAAATTAGCTTTGGTTTTTTTGATCTCAGCCAATATATGCTCCAGTATCTCTGCTAATTTATTCTTACTTAACCCTTTGGTTAAATTATTATAATGCGAAACACTTTTAAAAACTGCATATGTGAGCAATAACAACCAGGCAAATATTAATCCCAAAATTGCAGTTAATACGCCAGGCAAGAGTGTGAACACCATATGTGCTCATATTCTATCTTCTTTACAAGCTCAAGTCAATATGATAAATAGATAACATGAGCAGAAAAACAAGAAAAGAAAAAATTATTGCTGAACTTCATCGTGAACTAAAAAAGGGCACAGTTTCAGCAACTTCATCGCTCTCTATCTCTTCGCATTCTGTTAAAAAAACTGTTACTAAGCAAATTATACCAGTATCCCCTAAACATGTAACATCAGACCTTAGAAAAACAGCTATTTTATGTTTCCTTGCGATAGGATTAGAGATATCTCTATACTATTATCTAAGATGAATAAACTAGACATAGGATGGTTTTCTTTTACATGTTGTGAAGACTCCACGATTATTTTTACCGAACTACTAAATAAACACTATGAGACCTGGAATAAAGTTCTAAACTTTAAACATGTTCGGGTTCTAAAGCAACAAAACGAAGATGGTCCTTTCGATGTTTCTTTCATTGAGGGAGCCGTCTCGTCAGACAAACAAGCTGTTCGAGTTAAAGAAATAAGAAGCAAGAGTAAGTACATTGTAGCTATTGGAGCCTGCGGCGTTATGGGAATGCCCTCAAGCCAACGCAATCAATTTACAGATGCTCAAAATGCCGAAATCCAATTTTTACTTGACAGATTTAACTATAATGACAAAGTACTAAAAATAGAAGATGTTATTAAAGTGGATTTTAAGGTTCCTGGGTGTCCTATGAATGAGAAAATATTCTTACAGACAATAGACCAACTTATTAGTAAAATAAGGCTAGACCTTGCACGAAGTGAAAGGTCTAGCCTTTAAGCATTATGCACCAAGGAAATTTCGATCTATCTATAGAAGAAATTAGCAAAATTGAAGGACAAGCTGGGTTGGATATTAAAGTGAGAAGTGGCAAGATTGAAAGTCTTAAATTTAAGATAGCTGACTACAAACGCTTCTACACTAAAGCAGTTGAAGGCAAATTAGCGCAAGCTGTCCCACAGCAAGTTGCAAGAATTTGTGGTACCTGTTCTAATGCGCATCTTCTCTGTTCAATCAAGACGATTGAAAATGCTACAAAGACAGCTCCTTCCAAACAAACCAATAAACTAAGAGAGCTTCTAAATCACGGTCTTATTATTCGTGACCACGCCCTGCATCTCTATGTTTTTGTCTTACCAAATTTACTAGGCAAGGATTCTATCTTAGATTTTGATGAGAACAACAAAGAGGAACACGAACTACTGCACGACACATTCGATATTAAAGAGGCTGGTAATCTACTGTCTATCTGGGCAGGTGGACGAAGCGTGCATGCACCCTATGCAACACTTGGAGGGTTTATAAAACTTCCCATGGATCAAACTCATAAGATAGTTGCCCATCTTGAAAAAATTCGCCCTAGAATACTTAAACTAATTAAAATATTCGCAGCAGACAAAACTAATGTTGAAGAAGATGTAGTATTTGTTGCACTAAATGATCCTAAATTTAATTATCTCTCTGGAGACATAATAACTAGTCAAGGTGGTAAAATTGCACCCAATGAGCTTTTTAGTCATCTGACCCATGTAACTATTCCCTACAGCCAAGCCTCAGCTTATTTAATTGGAGAAAAGAAAGTAATGGTTGGAGCACTAGCCAGGCTTAATCTAAACAAGGATAGCCTCCACCCAAAGACAAAAAAAGACGCTTCAACTGAGCTTGGATTATTTCCTTCCAACAACATTTTTCACAACAATCTTGCTCAAGCTATTGAAATATTACACTCCATAGACACCGCTCTTGATTTATTAAACAATATTCAGATTACTCAAGAAAAACCAGTTGTAATAAACAATAAGGCTGGAATAGGCACTGGTGTAATAGAAGCTCCTCGAGGATTATTATTCCATCAATATGAGATAACTGAAGATGGAAAAGTCCAGAGCGCAAAAATTGTAGTTCCCACGGGATTGAATCAGATACTCATCGAACAAAGTTTAAAAACCTACCTTGAAACGAAACTGGATTTATCTAAAGATAAAATTGCTCTTGAAGCGGAAAAACTGATACGTGCCTACGATCCTTGCATCTCTTGCGCCTCCCACTTTTTGAGACTAAAATGGCTATAAGTTACTTTTCCAACATGCACATGCCAATAGGCCTACAGCGTGGGATATTTCCCCCCGGGCAGATTCTAAACCCCCGGGGTTTAGAAAAGAGCATATTTAAGCACTAAATCTACTACTTGATCAATTAACTCCTTAGTCAAACCTAATTTAGGGATACCTATTATCATCAGCTTTTTTGGCAACTTACCAAGCTTTTTTAGTAGCTGTAGATGCAAGAAAAGATCATAGTCATGCACAGACACAGCCTTATTCTGAACAAACGCGTCTAAGTTATCATATACCTTAACCTTATCTATCCCTAAAACTGTATCTATAATAACCAAGGGTAACTCTGAATCCGGAGTAAAGTTTTCGGTGGGATCTACCAGAATAAACTCATAGGATGGTAATCTCTTTTCAAGCTCTGGGATCAGGGCCACAGCCGCCCCGTCTTCCTTAACTAAAGTGTTCCCTAGTACGTATATCTTCATTAGCTAATTTTATAGCTATGTTAGTATAATAAACTAAATTTCCAACATCAATATCTGTTAATTTTTCACACAGTACTCCCCAATGAAATGACACTAAATCACCTTTCTTAATTTCATCCGTACTATACGAAACAATATGTTTTTTTGGTTCGGAAAGCTTTAGTGAAACAGAGTCGTACTCCAGTCTCGGGGAAACAACTTCAAGCTCAGATCTTTTTACTTTTGTTACTTTACCCCAGCTTATTCTACACTGATCCAGTGTATCCAACGTGTGCTCTATTGGTAAGTGACCCGTCCGCCAGGGAACATTTAAAACATGGAAAGAGTGGTTAGGCAAAGCTCCTTGAGGAAGCTTACCAAATAACTGCTCGAGCTCAGAGCGCTTTAACCTCTTTTTAAGATTAAGAGTATCTCGAAGGTGATAATAAAATCGGTTGATATCTAGATTGTGTAAGAGCTTATTACCTATCCAGTATGCTTTTACCACCTCTAAATCAAACTGATCAAAAATATTATTTTCACCAGCTATATATGATAAATAACTAAAAAGTGTCTGATATTGTGTTAGGTGGTTTTTAACTGAGGCATCTACTATTTTAGCTCTCTGATAGTGCTTTATATTTTCCCAATCCGGACCACAAAAAGACAAGGAATTAGGAGGAGTACTGTAACAAATACAGGTTGAAAGTCCAAGCATCGACACGTTTAAAGGCTCAGCCTTTTATGAAATAGATGGCTTAGCCTTAGCTTCGGCAAAGAAATATATCTTGAAAAAACTATTATAAATAGTACCCCCAAGACCACAAATCCACCAGACAAAAGCTGATCGGAAGCTATTGTTTGTGTAATAAATATTCCGGACAAAATACTTGTAATTAATGTAGCTGGAACCAGAAGCGCACTCACCAAGGTGGCGGGTGCCAAAGACAGCGCAGCATACCAAGTTAGTACATAAAGAAACAGCGTTGTAGCTCCAACTATCACAGTAAGTATTTGGGGTTGAGATAACCCAATAAACATACTTCCTTTACCCAAAACAAGAGTGGTCAGAGAAATTACAACTGCACCAATACTCATCCTTACCCACGCTACAACGAGAGCTGGAACACGTTTTAGTACTAATTTTGCTATTACATTCTCAACTGCCCAGAATAAAGTTGCTCCTAAGATCATCAGCTCCCCTGTACCCAGTTTAAAATCTCCGCCTTTAAATAGAAGAAGATTACCCCACAAGACAACTGTATAACCTAGCATCTGCTTGAAAGATAGCTTCTCTTTAAGAAAGAAAATAGCCAGAAAAGCTACCCAAATATAGAGAGATTTATGAATTAAGGACGCAGAAAGAGCCGATGTTTGGGTAAGACCAACAAAAAAAAGGATAAATGGAATACTTCCGCCAAGCAAGCCAATAAATAGTAACTTTATTTTATCCCCTTTACCGTAGGTCCCCAAGACTCCCAATCCATAGCGTTTTGCAACTATAGCGGTTAACACCAAAGCAACGATACCTACTCTTAAAGACGTATGAATAAATGGATCTGAAACAGTTACACCTATTTTGGCAACAAAGTTAGCAAATCCTGAAATAACAGCTGTTAAAAGCGCCAAGGCAATACCGTTCTGGACTTTACTCATTTTTAGAATTATACACTATACTTAAATAAGTGCTTTTCGCATTTTAATAGCTACCTTATAATCTATAATGGACACAACCATATTCCCATACGGAAGTACAAAATCTCCTGGCTTGATAGATATATTACCCTTGAATACCAACTTCCTATCTCCTTCAACAACCACAGAGTCTCCATCTACAGATAGCACTTTACGAGGTACTTGTAGGCACATTTAATTGCTCCCCACTATAATCTCTATGTCTGCTTTGTCATCTGCATCCAGAAAATCCTCACTAGTTAATACATCTTCCAGATTTTCTAAAACTAAATCAAGCTCTGTATTGTTGCCTTCCTTATAACGAATTTCGGTCGTATCGTAATCAAAAAAAGAGGCATTGCCTACTTCAATCACCTCAAATTTTGCCTCTTCAAGTATATTTTTATACCTGCCAGCTTCCCCTGGGATGCCTGATCCATTTAAGACACGTACCTTAATATCTTGAGCTTTCATAATAACTGCTGTTGGCTCCGGTCGAGACGTAGGCAAAGTACTAGTAGAGCTGTCTATAGGTATAGTATTATTTGGTTTTTGTTGCAAAAAAGATACTCCTCTCATAATAAGCACAACTGTTAGACCAGCAACTACTAATCCTAAGAAAATTCCCTTCCAGGGCGGGCTCACGCGAGCTAAACGAATTTTAATACTTTTTTGCGGTTTATGATTTATGTCTAATAACTCACTATCTTTTGACACTAGCACCGCTGCAAGAATGGCAACTCGTTCATGCATATCTTGAATATTAGAAATATCCTGCTTCTGACTGTGAGAAAGACGCTCCAGCGATTTAACTCCATCGTTAAGCCTAATTTTCGTCTGTTCTTCGAATAGTTTTTGATCAAAACTCAAACTACGTTTACCAAAATACACTCCTTGTCTGCAATATTCCTGTTCTTTAATAAACTTCTGCACTGTAGGAATAAGTTCTTCATTTGCTATAGCTAAGGGATAAGTTTTTACGGGACCATATTTATCCAGTAAGTAAATCTGAGTAAATTTTTCTCCTATATGTAGAATTAATTGAGTTTCTTCGGGGGTGATCCCTGCTTCTACAATTCTATATATAGCTAACTGCTCGGGTAACAGTCCAGAAATTTTACAGCTGCGAGAATCAAATTTAGCTAACACGCTATCCAATTTATCTTTCTGAACAATAACCACCAGCGTCTCTTTATGTTTATCGCTATCAACTTCAACTAAAGATATATATATTGCCAGCTTCCTAATATCCAAACTTAGATCATCTATCAAGGTAGAAACCTTTTTATCTACAATGGAGTTATCGGTATCTTGTAATCGTTCGCAAATCGAAAGCGTAGGTGAAGAAACTAAAATTACTTTTTTTAAACCAGCTAAACTATCTGGAAGATTATTAAATTCGATAACTGACTTACCAAAAGGATTAGTCGAGAGAATAACTCCAACGAAGTCACCATAAATATTTTGAACTGCAGTTTTTTTCATAGTTCTATGTTTTTAGTTTATCATAACCAACAGGTCTTAATTGTCACACACAAAAACCACCCTATATAATACTATATAGGGTGGGTCAGCTTATTAAACAAATAATTCTCTGCTCTTTAACCCCACCAGAAACAGAGAATTATCTCGTTACAGTAATCGTCGTGGCTAATTCGCCAGTAGCTGAAGCAGTAACTCTGTTACCGTTCAGGAAAATTACATACTGAGTGTCTGTTGGCGTGCCAGTTGATGGGTCACTTGGAATCTCAGGTATATAGTCTGGGACTAAATCGTCACTTAAATTAATAGTTGAACCTGTTCCATCACCAATATTTGTTGGTGTTGCCGTAATATCAGTTGGGAATGTGCCATTATTTTCGACCGAATACTGATACACAGCATTAACCATCTGGTAAACGTCATTTCTCCGCTGAGTATCTCGGGCAGCCGCAAACTGTCTTCCTGGATTAACAGCCACAAGTGCAATAGCCGCCAGTATCGCAATGATACCCATGACTACTAACAACTCGATAAGTGTAAAACCTTTATTTCTCTTCATATTATTATCTTCACCTCCTCTCCTATAGATTGGACAAATCCTGTCCGATAATAACTACCATATCAGATTCTATCTCTTCAGGCAAGTCCACTATATTTACATCTTCTGTAGTTAACCCGAAAACCTCTATTACCTGATCTTCATATAATCTAACCGACAATTTACGTCGGAGCTGTGTAACCTTAAGATCTGCTTCCGGAGAACTAGCAACCTGGTGACTGTTAGTAAATCCAGACAGTCTTAGCCTATCTGCTATGGCTGAGGCTAAACCAGTCTCGGTAGTACCATTTAGAACCTCAATTGCAAGATCAGACTTTTTCACCTCCGATACAGCAGGCATCACTAATTGTTGTTTTTGCTGTTGTTTCCACAGTTCAGCTAAGCCAACTGCCTCAAGCAAATCTTCGTCTTTAATATCTAACGTTGACACACTAGCTGAGGCCTTTTCGCTCTTAGTAAATGCTTCAGATATACCACGATATACCACAACACCCACAACGACCAAAAACAACACCGCAAAAACAACACTTCCAGCACTTAGCAAGTGGTATAGATTAAACTTTTCTTTGTTAAAAATTTTCAGAAACATAAACATTCCCTCTAATTATATACGTTCCTGACCCTTCAATGCCACTTAAGCTTTTAGCCTCAATACTGGTTATAGCTGTTAAATATGGCATATTTTCATAACTTTCCAGAAAACCTAATAGACTATCTATTTCTCCTGTAAAGCTAATGGTAAACGGTAAATAAGGATAACCACTTCTATCTTTTAATGTTGATTGAGTCCCAAAGTTAAATTCTGGGCTACTTCCATACAAGCTCCCTAAATTTTCAACTACATCAACAAATTTAATAATAGAGCGTTCATCAGGATACAGCTCTAGTATCTTTTGATCTTCTCCTTGGTATTTTTCCAGCAACCCCGTGGCTATTTCTTTTTTATTCAATAGCGCTTTTGTTTGATCATGTACAGTTTTAGCACTCTGCACATCTTTCGCCTGTCTCAGCAATAGCGCAATAGATAACACAGTTCCCAACACCAAAAATAGACTTATGTACACACCTCGTTTAAGGACTGCTTTCACCCTCAGCACATTATTCGCTGTCAAATTTGTTGTACTATTATTCACTTAATTTCACTTTAATACTGAATAAAAAATTGTTTTTTCTTTCCAAATTCTCTAATGGAATTATTGCAACTCCAAACATGTCATTTTCTTCAATTTTCTGTTGGTACTTTAACAACTGATCACGCGATGTAGCTACTCCATCAATCAAAATCAATTTTTCATCAATAATATAGCGCCAGGAATTAATAGTTATCCCATTAACCGACAGCTCAGGAAAAACTTTTAAGAACTGTTGTGGGGAAGTTTTTAATTTAGAGAGAATTAATAATTTATCCACTTCCATATTAATTTTACGCAATTGAACCTCGGTAGAATCAGCACCTTCTTGCACGATGATCTCTCCAAGCTGATTTGTAGCCAAAAGCTCCGGAGGTGTATTGGCAACCAGAGAACGTGCTTGGAAAAATAAAAATAAATAACTACTAATTGCAAGCAATAGACCCGTAGATAATATACCAACCACAGATCTTTCCCAGTGCTTAATTCGCTCAACATTCTCAGAACTTTCATAATACTTTTCTACTAGTTTAGGAATAAGATTGATTGTCTGATCTGATGCTGGAGGTTTAATAGGAGACAATCCAATCGAAATAGCTTCTGAAAATGCTAGCATTTTATGCTTATCTGCCAGCTTTATTGGCCCTTCCAGGTAATCTACTTTAGTATTAAGCTCTTTTTTAAGACTCGCCTTAATTTCGTCATCTGCTTTTACTCCAGTCAACCATATATGCTCAAGCTTAAATTCATCAAGATTTTTCGCATTATAAAAATTCAATAGTCTTTGAATCGTATCTAAAGCGCATATGGATACATCTTTACCTTCTGCATATTCATCGGTTGCGGTTAGCTTAGTTACTCTCCCTTTAACCAAAGTTGAAGTAATTCCCCCATCGCTCAAGTTAACCAAGGCTTGTAGCTTGTTCCCCTTAGAGGGCAATAGTCTCCCTAGACATGTTGCAGATGTTTGAATATTAACTGGGCGCAAACCTATACTAGTAACAATGCTCACAAGATCATCTACGAGACGCTTAGGTAATGCAACTACAAATATCTCTTTTTCATCTTGTTCACCAGGGAGCACTTTCCAATCCAGATACATTTCATCAAGCGGTAGCGGGAAAATATTTTTTGCTTGCCACTTTACCGCTTCTTCAATTTCTGCATCTGATATATTAGGAAAAGAAAGCTCTCTGGTTAAAGCATACTTCTCAGGTAATGAAATAGAAACACAGGAAGCTTTCTTTTTACTTTTACCAATCAACTCGCGGAGTGTTTTTTTAAATAAATCTGGGTTAATAATTTTGCCTCCGTTTAAGATATGTCCATCTATTGGCTGCTCTACCAAAGCAGAAATTTGTCTTTTATTTAAGTCGATAACAACAGACCTAAGCACAGTATCTCCAACTGCTAAACCAACACAACGATCACAGGTATATCCTGACATATTTACATCATATACCAATAGCCCGCAAAATCACAAGATATTAATGAACTGGGAGCTGAGCATTAAATAGTCATTCGCTTTCGTCCAATAAAAAATATCATAGTTGATATGATAAGAGTTAGAGTTGCCACAATTAGAGACTATAGTCCCTCTATAAGAGATTCATATCCATCTCTAGGCTCAAATAAAGGCTCTATTGCCACATAGAAAATGAAACCCTATAAATTCTAAATGTGTCAAACGTCCAGCGTTTGACACAGAAATAACTACTATATATACAACCCACTCCTGGAGTGGATTGAGTTGACACCTAGGGATATCCATATCCCATACTCTATGTAGAAAAAAGTCTGATTAATATTAGAGAGCTTATTTGCAATCCCATAAAAGGTCCAGCCTTTTATACTTCTTACTCCTCGTCCCATTTAATAAACTCGTACTCTGAGGATGTAGGAAAATAAGGAGGTGGACCATAACGAAGATGACTGTCATATGTAATATCCCTATCAACAAAACCTGACCAAATTGGATTACCATAATTCCAGTACGACTTCTGATTGGAAATAACCGAACCATAAATCTCTAACTTATCACGTATTGCGTTTGAATAATAACTACACACCCACCAATAGCTATAGAAGTGACGAATAATTCTGCCTTTCTGCGCCATTAAAGCTGCATCAATCTGGAAAGTACTTGGAATATCCAATGCGTAATATATATCTTGTTGGGCAACTAATCCTAATGAATCTGACCCATCTTTTTCCTTATATATTAAATTGTCCAATATCCAGATCACTTCAGAGGAAGTATCTATCGGAAAAGATGCAGCCACAACTGTGGTTTTACCTTCCACAACTCCATCAATCCAGACTGTGTCTTCAACAAAAATAATCTTATTATCACTTAGGCTATATGTTCCTATTAAGTTCTCTGTACGAATAACCTGATTTAATGTCTGACATCCTCCCTCTGGATCCCATCCCTGTCTTGATCTTGTACGATTAACCTCATAAACACTAACCGTTCCAGTATCATTAAAGCGTAAATGATAACCAAAATAAGAGGACGCAGCCAGGTATATGCCACTCTCTTGGGCAGATAGGCGCATATGGGCAAAATCTACCACCACACTATCAAAATCTATAGAAGTTGTGGGGTATTCCCACAGTGTATTATTAGGACCATCTCCCCATACACCGTTCTTTGTATCAGATGGGCTACAGCCTGTCTCAAATCCACAGGTATAGGTCTCCTTAGCACTTGATACAACTGACTCATTAATACCATCCATACGAATTCCACCATTAGAGTGAACATCACCGTAAGTCGTAAGGCCTTGCCCGAACCATACATTAGCATTATGCAAAAAAGAAAACCTTGCGTATGACGGCTGACCATAGGCAGCTTCGATAGTCCGTTTAGCATTAGGCTCCTCCAAAGTCCAACCAGTCGAGACAATTGTAACGACACTTGACCCTTCCCCTGGTGGTATCACATCCAGCTCAAACTGGCCGATTTGATCTCCCTGTGGATCAAAATAATCATGTATATATGGACCAGGTTCTCCAGTACCATCCTGAAAGTCTTCTGGAGCATGCGCTAAATGCCAGCGATAATAGTTTGCTCCAGCCTCTGCTATATTAGTAGCCATCTGTCTATTCTCCTGGCGCACCCAACCCTTTACATGCACTGCCGTTACTGCCACTAAACTACCTAAAATAATCACAGATAAAGTAGCGACTAATAATACAAGAATTGTAACAGATCCAACTTTCATAAATTTGTTTTTAAGTTTCTCAACTGTACCCCCGAACTAAGCTCAGCATTCTGCGGAGCTCTACCTGGATTCACATTTACAATCAAAAACACCCGCATATACTTAGTATCTATTAATCTAAATTGTGTATCTAGTGGGTTTCCAGCACCTTTAAGCGGCCAGTCTCCATTGTAATAGTAAAAAATTGGCGCACTCCCACTCTGGATATACTCTGCTACAACCCGGGTTGCTTCATCTTCTACTAGATACAAAACTGGTATATCATCAGTAGGGTTAATCGTTCCCTTCATCAAACTTGTGTTATCAAGATAATACCTCACCCTCTCAACACGATCATCGTTATCTACATCCGCATAAAATATAAATTCCTGGTCGTCAGCCAACTCTATTGTATAGCCTCCATCTTCAGCTGGCTGTGCTTCACGAATTTCCTTAACCATAACATCTATTCCACCACGCGCTTCTTCTACTGCTTGAATTTCAGCAAACGAAAAGCTATAGGATTCAGCAACAAATCGTTGCACTCCAGCAAGCGCAATTAAGACAACTGTGCTTATAAAGCCAGCAATTATTACTTCAAGTAATCCAAATCCTTTATTAAGGGCTCTACTTTTGATTAAGAATGATGGTTGTAAATACATCTTCATTTATCTGGATTGAAGAGGTTGCATCTTCATATCCTGTTAAAGAAATAGTTAACTCATAGGCAGCTGCGTTTAGAGAATTAAAGAAAGCATGACCAAAATCTGGATCACCCTCATCACCTGATTCGATCGTTTCATCATAAGACAATAAACCATTAATAAGTCTAGCAGTTGAACTTGAAAGTGGAACATCTCCGCTATCTGCTACTAATACCAATAAACTACCGTCGCCCGGGCTATCAGGCGCTAAGCTGAGATCTATACTCAGTTGTTCGTCAGCATTCAATCCGATGGGAAGCGCAGGATTACTTCCTGCCAAATCATAAGAAACATCAACTACTTCAAACATATAACTATCAAATTCCATATTAGAGAAAGTATAAGTACCACCTGCATTTGTCGAAACTAACTCATCAAATTTATATATAGGAGATTCCGTCTCATCATTTCCAATTATTTTTTCTCCTCTGACTCTAAGCTCCACATTTGTTAATGTAGGAAAACCAGCTAAACGAGATCCATAGGTCTTAACTGTCAATGTAGATACTTTATCGATTGCGAAGCTAGCTTCAGAAACTTGCCCTTCCAACACAGTTATATGAGATTTAGAGGAATTAGTAACTTCCTCTGCGCCATAGGTACGATCAGACGAGTATCCAGCTTTAGTTACTATAATTTCATAACTTTCAATTGCGCTAGGTGCACCAGGTAAGATAACGCGACCAAACGAATCAGAAGTTATCGTTAAGTCCACTTGAGGATTAACTGTTGAATTAACAATATTCACGTCTGCACCATTTAAGGGGTTTCCTTCTGAATTAAAGACTAACAGAGAGAGCGTTCCACCTCCATCATTTGTCTCGATCTCTTTTGGAACAATATCAGTTACTAAAACTACTGGCCTACGGCCCGATGCAAATGCCCCTGCCCACTCAAGTTTAACGCGGACTCGCTTATAATCCGTATTTACCAAATCAGCCGGCGCTTCCCCATCAAATGGATCGTCTACGTACGCAATTGTTGTTGTCACTTCAAATATAATTCCCCCTAAGGAAACTTGCTCAATTGGCGCAATTGGTCCAGCTGGGATACCTCCAACTGTTCCTAGATCCTCGTAACTAAGGTTTCTGGCTTCCTCTATCTTTTCATTTGCAAGTAGCCTCGCCGTATGTCGAACACGAGTCTGTCCGATGCTTTCAAAAACTAGCTGGGTGATTCCAAATAAACTGCCAGTTACAATCAAAAAAATTGCCATCCCCACAACGGCCTCAATAATAGTAAACCCATTCCAGGAATGTGCTTCACATTCCTGGAATGGGTGCTTGTTGCTCATATTTATCACTATATCTGAAGGTCGCCAATTAATTTATATATTGGTGCAATAATTGAAATCACTAACAATCCAACTAATATTCCAACCACCAACACTAAAATTGGTTCTATGACTTGGGAAATATTTTTTAAATCTGATTCTGCCTCCTCGGCATAATAAGCACCAACTTCCGCCAATACATCTTCAAGATTTCCACTCTTTTCACCAACTGTTAACATCTGCGTAATAAAGGAAGGGAATATTTTTGTCTCTTTGAGAATTCTAGAAAGTTCCACACCTTTTAATAATCTTTTGCGAAACATAGGAGCCATTGCTTTTAGCTTAGGTTGAGAAACTGTGCTCACTGCGATGCTGATCGCTTCGGTAATTGATACTCCACTTTTTAATAGAACACCTAATGTTCTTGTTAATCGCGCATAGTCAATGCGGCGAATAATCGATCCAGTTATTGGCATATTGGCGAGTAATCCATTTACCACTGTTTTCAACTTGTTTCTGGGCACAAGAAACCAGGCCAAAACCAAACCAACAATTGTACTGGGAAGTATTATAAATAAATGTTCTTGCGTAAACTCACCTGCATTTAACATAATTAAAGTAGGCAAAGGTAGATCTATATCCATAGTCTTAAATACTCCACCAATACGTGGAAGCACAAACACAACTAAAACAAATCCCATCAGAATCAAAGCAATAAATATCACAATTGGATACACCATTGCTCCTTTAATATTGCGCTGCAGTTCATATTCAGAGCGCAATTTATCTGATAAATACGAAAATGCTTCCTCTAGCGTTCCACTTGCCTCTCCGGCCTTGATCATAGCTATAAAAGCTTCATCAAAAACATTAGGATAACGTCCTAATATTTCAGATACTTTCTTGCCTGATTTTAAGCCATAGGCAAGATCGTTTAAGATTTTACGCATGGTCGGATTTTTTGTATCTTCTGCTAATGAATCAATGCCTTGAGACATAGATAAGCCAGAAGCCAACATTAAGCTCATATATCTGGTAAAACTCGATTTATCCAGTAAGGAAACACTACGCACAAAATCAAACTTCTTATTTTGCTTTCTTAACTTGATATAAATTGGGGTTAAACCTTTCTGAGAAAGTGCTAATCCAACTTCTTCTTCGCTCTTTGCAGTTACGCTTGCTGTATTAATTGTCCCATCTTCTGATAAGGCACGATAGTCATAAGTAGGCATCTTTTTTACTCACGCATAACTCGCAAAACTTCTTCAATTGTTGTTACTCCAGCAGCCACCTGATCTAGTCCACTCATAAATAACGAGGTCATTCCTTTTGTCTTTGCCTTATTCTCAATTTCCTTAGCAGAGACTTTGACCCGTATCAAAATACGCAAATCAGCATCAAGCTCTAACGCTTCATATATTCCCACTCGCCCTTTATATCCGGTACCACCACACTCCAAGCAACCCTTACCCTTGTAAAATTCCTGCTTAGAAATATCCTCACCCGCCAGCTTTTCGATAAACTTCAACATCTCCACTGAAACTTTGGTTTTTTCCACACACGAAGGACAAATACCCCGCACTAATCGTTGAGCAATGACTAAGTTCAGCGTAGATGCAACTAAAAAAGGCTCTGCGCCCATGTCTATTAATCGAGGAATTGCTCCAGCTGCTGAATTTGTATGAAGAGAAGACAAAACCAAGTGACCCGTTAATGCTGAATGAATTGCCATATCAACAGTTTCTCTATCGCGGATCTCTCCAACCATAATTATGTTCGGATCATGACGCAGTAGCGCGCGTAATCCCGAAGCAAATGTCAATCCCGTCTTCGGATTAACGTGTACCTGACTTACTCTTTTAATTGCATACTCAACTGGATCCTCAACCGTGCAGATTTTAACTTTAATAGTATTTAGCATATTTAAGACACTGTAAAGTGTTGTGGTTTTACCTGATCCAGTTGGCCCTGTAACCAATATTAAACCGTGTGAACGCTGAATATTTTGTTTTAGAAGAACAAGACTGGAACCTGTTAATCCTAATTCTTCTAAGGAAAGAGGTCTAGCTGACTCCCTAAGAATACGCATAACAATGTTCTCACCATAAAAACTTGGCAGAATAGAAACTCTAAGTGAAATAATTTCATCATCAGATTTAAACTTAAACCTGCCATCTTGAGGAACACGATGTTCATCAATTTTTAATCCTGATAATATCTTAATCCGAGCTACAACAGGCGGATGAAGATCTGTGTTTAAAGTTATAACGTCTTTTAAAAACCCATCAACACGAAAACGCACAATAGACTCATCCTCTCCATGTTCTATGTGTATGTCAGAAGCACCCTCAGCCGTTGCGTACTCTAACAAAGTATCTAGGACTTTCACGACAGGTACATCAATAGCTGCTTTCTCTACGTCTTCTAATTTGGCGCGACTAGTCTTATCTGCATTTTTTTTAATTATTTCGCTAAATTCCTCATTAATATTCTTTTTATATGAGCCTAACGCTACATTTAGCTCGTCCGAAGTTACCAAGGTTGGTTCGATAGAGTAACCGGTTTTCCGCTTAACAAACTCAATAGCTTCAAGATTACGAGGATCTTCCATTCCTAGCTTTAGTCTATTTTTAATTAACTCAAGTGGGATTACACGGAAGTTACGAGCTGTAGTCTCTGGGAGCAAAGCGAGCATCTCTTCTGAGACTCTTTTTTTTTGCAATGAGTAGTAAGGAACCTTAAAATGCTCAGCCACCAACTTACCAAGTATCTCGTCAGAAAGTAATCCTTTAAATACCAGGGTCTCTGAAAGGGGCATGCCTAGTTCAGAGGAAGATAAAGCCGCAGCAGCAAGCTTATCTTGGTCGACATATTTCGACTCTTCAACAATCTCCTTAATTAGCTTATCGGGCAGACGCATAGTAAAACTATCTTATCAAAACAGGATGAAAATTGCGAGAAAAATTAAGTTGAGCTTGGCAAATGCTTATTAACTGCATCTAGCACATCTTGTGGATCGCTATGTGATTTAGAGATAAAATCAGTGGCACCCTTATCCATGGCCTCTTTTTGTTTATCTTCAGAGTCCAGGTTGCTATATATTATCACTGGAGCTTTATTTCCAGCTTTATTTAATGCCTCAAGTACTCCTAATCCTCCTAACCTAGGCATCATCAAATCCAGCAAGATAATATCGGGCTTGTATTCTTTAACTTTATCCAATGCAGTAGAGCCATCAGTAGCTACAGCTAATTCTAAACCTTTACTATGAAAAAAAGTGGTGTAAATATTAACCAATAATGGATCATCCTCTACTAATAGAATTTTAGTCATGGTTTTTCTCAAACTCAACTATTTTTTCCAGGAGACCTTTTTGTCTACTTACTACTTCTTGTAATATTGTCCTTACTTGCTTATCAATTTGTCCTGATCTACCATCGACGATAAATTGCAGAGCCATATTTGAACTAGACAAAGGACTTTTAAAGTCGTGTAATAATTCTGCAAGTTTAGAGTTTTGATCGGACATGTTATTTAAGTACTAAAGCTATCTTTTCTAAAAACTGATCTGGGGTAAGATCTGACTTAATTAGATGACTTTCAACACCTAGTTTTTTCCCTTCACTTAATGTCTTGTCTTCACCTAGATTTGTCATAAATATTATATGCTTATTGGGTTGTTTGGGAGTATTTTCAGATAACTTTATCATCACCTGCATTCCATCCATCTCAGGCATGATGATATCCAAAAGCACCAAGTCATATCCCCCTTTGCTCATTTTTTTATACCCCTCTATACCATTCTGACCCCAATCAACCTTATATCCCTCATCTGTTAACAACTCAACATACAGATCACGGATAAACTGATCGTCCTCAACAACGAGAATTCTATGTTTTTTATCCACCATTGCAACCTAAAAATACCACATCTCCTATCCTTTGGCAACTAGACTAGAAATAATTAGGTTCAAACCCACGTTCGCAGGCTATCCCACGTGGATATGAAGGCACTGGAAAACTACCGGATATTAGAATCATTCGGAAACAAATACACACCATACTCAATAAAAACCTATCTTTCTAATTTATTTAGAGCGTAAATAAGGACTATTAACAGGGTTTGACCCTGTAAATTACGATTGTGTATAATTAGTAAATCATGAATACGTTTGGATTTTGGTTACTACCTCCAAAGAATATTCAAGCTGAATATCAAGAAATAATCGATAAATATAGTAAGAAACTAGATAGCCCATCATTTGAACCACATATTACTGTCTTAGATGTGGTAACGGGTGATAAGGAAGATATAATTCAAAAAGTTAAAGCAGTTGTTTCAACATATAAGTCAATTCATATTGCGTTTACAGATATCTCAATAAGCACCACTTATCATCATGGAGATATTTCATCATCAGAAAAAAGCAAGATTGCTGATGAGATTACATTAAACACCACTAACTTTAAGGCAGATAGATTATGTATTGTTAATGCTGATAACCTAGATCCAAAAACTTGGCTTCATGTATCAGAGTTTGAACTGAGCAATTAAAACACAGCGAGAATGTAGCATAATAGGTTCAACCCACATTCGTAAGTTCACCTGCTTATGAAGGTCTAACCCCGAGGGTTAGAGTAGATTCAGAAATTCTAAACCAGTTATTTTAGCCCGTTAATAAGCCATTTGTAACCCCCGAGGTTGTATGCTATACTTTGGCAACCGGGACTGTAAACAAAAAGGTAGAGCCTTTACCCGCTTCCGACTCTATCCATATCTTTCCTCCATGCATTTCAATAATCTGCTTAGAAACATATAATCCCAGACCAGTTCCTCCAACTTCCGCCATGGCAGTATACGAGCTTTCTACTCTGCCAAATTTCTTAAATAGACGTTTTTGGTCAGACTTACTTATCCCTGTGCCTGTATCTCGCACATCAACTACAATAAACTTACCCCGTTTAATAAAACCAACGGTAATTGATCCACCCTTAGGTGTAAACTTTAACGCATTACTAATAAGATTATCCATAACCTGATAAATCTTGTCATGGTCAACAAACACAAACGGCATTTTTTTCTTTTGAACCGTTAGCCTAACTTTCCGCTCATGCGCTCTACCAATTAGCTCATGCATGCTCTCATTAGCTAGCTCAACAATATCTATTTTTTCTTTATTAATTTCAAATCGATTTCCTTCGATTCT
Organism: Candidatus Roizmanbacteria bacterium CG_4_9_14_0_2_um_filter_38_17; assembly: GCA_002788855.1. Lineage (NCBI taxonomy): Bacteria > Candidatus Roizmaniibacteriota > Candidatus Roizmanbacteria bacterium CG_4_9_14_0_2_um_filter_38_17. The sequence goes on from PFSB01000021.1 coordinate 38,552, forward strand.
AGATACATCGAGCATATCGTTAACCAAATTTATTGTTCTCTGAGTAGAAACATATGCTCTATTTAAATGATCAGTTCCTTTTTTACCTAGATTTTTTCCGCTCTTATTGAGAACCATCCATAAATAACTCTTGACAGCCGTCATTGGGGTTCGGAGCTCATGACTTGTTATGGAGATAAATTCATCTTTAATCTTATCAAGATCCCTAAGTCTCTTATTCGCACCCCGTAGGTTGGAAGTAGCTTCTTCTATCTCCTTTTTTAACTTTATATTAAACTGCTTTATTTCTTCATAAGCTCTGGCATTATCTATAGCTACTGAGATCTGGGGACCTATTATCTCCAACACATTAATATCTTCACTGGTATATACATCACCAGAGGCTTTGTCTCCTAATATTAAAGCGCCAATTACCACCCTTTCTGCAATTAATGGGACCACCACACTAAACTCATTCTTCCGCATAATCTCCTTAACCCCTCCTTCATCTAGTTCGTCAAAGACTAATACATTTGAGCCTTTATTCGGTCCAGCTGCAATAAGCTTTTTTATATCATTAGCAACTAATTTTGACTTATTACTACCAACTGTTAACGACCAATCTACTCTCGAACCCTTTACAAGCACTATAGTTGCATTGGTAGCTTTCAGATTAGATTCCATCTGATCCAACACCCCCTGTGATAGACCTGTCAGGTCATACGTTGACGCCATAAGCCTCCCAAGCTTTCCAAGTAAATGATTTACATCATACCTATCTCTATAAAATAATTTATCCGTTGCTCGCTCCAATCGACGACGTAGTGGCTGAAACGTAAACGCCATAACAAGTGCTAATAAGGTCGAAGTAATTAAATTTACACTTGAAGAAGGTTCCCTGGTAATAAAATTACCAACTACAAACAAACCTAACGCATATAAACCGCCTAGAATAGTTATTAATAAGGAGTATGCCACAGATCTAGCAACTATTAGTCGAATATCTAAGAACCTGTGCTTGACTATTGCATAACCCACAAAACTTACAAAAAATAAAGTATAAAGCGGTAGTAGTCCAACAAACTGTGTATTATTAAAAAGTATAACAAATAACATATTACTAATGAGTATTGACATAAACATTAATATCGCACCAAGTAAAAATAATTTAAGCTGAATTTTTTGTCTCCCAGATAACTTGAGATATTTTCTAATCAGCACAAATATAGCTCCACCAATAAAAAAAACAGTGTGAGCAACAAATAACAACATACCTATCCCAGGAATCGGTTGCGTTGTATTCTTTTCTACCCCACTAAACACCAGATTCATCTGAACAAGTGGCAACAAGACCACAGTCATTGTTATCAGCAATATTACATATACTTTCTGTATAGGGAATCTTGCATACGGAAAAGTAGTAGCTAATAAAAAGAAAAATAGGTTAATAACAAGTGCAATTGTCATCACCTGTTTTATCCAGAAAAAAGTTTCTGCATCGGATGATTGATGAAGAGCAAAGTAGTTAAATAAAAGATAAAAACTTATTGAAACTGCAAAAAGAAAAAACATCCTACTCGTTGTACTTCTGGGATTCTTATAATAGGTTACTAATCCTATTGCCGAGTTTCCAACAAACGCAATTACGACTATGAGCAGATCAAGCAGCATAGAACCATTATTACATCTTAGATAGCAGTTGAGCAACATCCCTACGAGGACTATGGTGAGGTGAGTTATTTGAATAGCCCATTCTAGCAAAGAAAGTAGGACTCATTTCTATGCCCAACATCTTCATTAACTTAGTGCGAACCTTTTTATATTCAATCATTCCACTAAAAGGAGCAGTTCCTATTCCTTCAATTAAAAAAGCTAATGTTAAAAACGAATACAACTTTCCTGTCTTAAGCCAACCAACTTTATCATCCATAGCAGAGCTAATAACTAACAACCCCGTAGAGTTTAATACCATCCTTCGCTCCATATTAGCTTGAATAGATGGATTAGTTAGCTTTATTAGATATGGAGCAAATAACGAAATAATTCCTGGAACTCCAAATCCAGATAAAGGCATTCCATCGAATTTTTTTGTATTATTAGGCCTAACCCAGGTTGATAATTCTTCCTTGAATATTGTATCTCTAAATGCAAACATAATTGCTTTATATACTAGATCTGCAGCTTTCTCTATATCTCTCTTGCTAGTTACAATTCCTAGCGAAACACCACTATCTTTGAATCTTGACCTTAGTTTATCTATAGTTTGCACATTTAACTGCTTATCCTCATATACACCTCTATCCGTTGATCTCTTGGTAATTACAGAGAACATATCGCTATATAAAGATTTTGTCGTCCGTTTAGTAAGAAATAACTCAACCGCTACTCCATTTAATCTAGACTCTGGCAAATATTCAATTCTTACATGAAAGCCAAAATAGTCTGCCGCAACTAATAGATTACCTAAAGCACATCCTAAGCTTATATAAAGTTCTCTATTTTCTCTATCAGAGTAATATAACGATCTTTCTAAATCTGGCAACAGTTGAATAGATTCTTTTGTTATTTCAAATCTCCAAGGTTGCGTATTGTGACTATTTGGAGCAAGGATTGCATATCGTATCAAAAATTCAGCTTTATCCATAAATTTTCCACCAATTGGAAAATTCTTAAGATCTACCTCCCATGGTAAATATGGATTTGTAATATTATTTTTCCTCATCATTTTTCTGCAAAACTAATTCTAGCTGCTTAATTAATGTATTTCTCTTTTTTATATTCTTTTCCAACTTATAATCCGAAACCAACAGATCATCTAAAGATAAGTAATATCGACCACTAATAACTTTCTCCCCAAGAATTATTTTTTTTATGGTAGTCGTAATTAGTCCTCCTGCAATAGTAGCTGTTGCTCCTAATTGTGGCCAAGTAGATATTGAACCATTTATTGCAAATAATGACTTACTCATCCTCTCTGAATTTCCTTTTAAACCAACAAGTTTGATAATCATTTTTCTCAAAATAACCTCATCGTTTGTTTGTAGTATAGTATAAATATCTTCTTGGGAAAGTCTGCCTAAAAATGGCACAGTATTCACATCAAGATCGTACCTCTCAATATTCATAATTACATTATCACCAACATCAGCCACGGTGATAATAGGTATCTTCCTATCTCTAGCAATTCTACGAAGAATTATTTTTGCATGTAGATTATCAACTTCATCTACAATTAAGTCAGCACCTGTATTATCCCTTATAAAGGGTTCAATTTTTGATGCATCACGTTCCATATGTTTGTAGATTTTTGTATATGGATTCATACCAATTATCCTATCTTCAACATAATCTACTTTTCTAACACCTAAATCATTCCACAGAGCCTGAATTCTATTAAGATTAGTAGCATCAATCCTATCGTAATCAGCAATCTTTATAGCATCGGGTCTTGCCTGCATAGCCCACGTAATTGCTGCATGACTACCAACGCTCAAACCAAAGAAAGCAACCACTGTTTTTCTTAAAACATCTTGCTCGTCTGGAAATATTAGATTTTTATTACGTGAGGTAGTTAAATCTAGAAAAGCTTTTTTCGGCAAAAATGTATCTTTCCTTCCTTTTAATATGGTTTCTTTTTTTACCTGACTTGAAACTTGATTTTTTAAGTTTTGAAATATATCTTGTTTAAAATCCAGATGTGGATTTCTAACCTTATATAACTCCTTAAGAAGCTTGTTAAATAAATCTTTTTTTGACTTAGACATAATTTAGGCTGTTTTAATGAATTTATGTCTCGAAAAATATTCTTTATCTTCGTGTTCATGAAGAACAATAACTGGCTTAACCTTATCACCTAATTCGTTCAATACATATCTATATTCACTGTTTCTTTTACTAAGTTCTTCAACAAATATGTCCTTTATTTTTAAAACCATATTTTTAGCTCCTAAATTACCTTTTAATAACTCAACCCTACAGTACAAAACGGGATTATTATTTTCATCGTCTATTATTTCAAGCTTAAATCTACCAGTAATATAATCTTTAAGATGCTTATGGTCTAGTGCGTATTGAACATGCTCTGTATAGACATTTGCACCATAAATCTTAACCATAAATTTATCCCTACCATATAAATATACATAAGGTAACTGCCATTTAGATGTACATAGCTGCTTCTGGTTTCCACTAGGAAAAAAATTAGATAAATCTTTTGCACTAATTACTCCACCTTCATCTTTAATGTTATAGCGAATAAGAGGGCAACCATAATTCTTAGTAATAACTAATTCATTATTCTCTTGTTGGAAAAAAATCAATCTTGGATCAAAATTATATATGGATGGTATACGGTTTGACTTAAATATCTCACTTGTTAATTGTTGGTTATCAGTAATTATTTTTCTATAATAAATTGAGCTTGGAGACTCAAAACCCATTAGGGCCGCATCTGCAGATCCATATAGATTTATAAATGTATGGTAAATATTATCTGATCCTACTTTTTCAATAATATGCTCGCGCCATCTTTCTGTTATTGCTTGACCAGTTCCTAAAAGTCTCAATGACAACTTATTAAGCTGTATGCCCCTATTTATGCATTCATCTATAACATCTTTTAAAAACTGCGTATGACCAGTTAAAATTATTTGTTCGAAAGCATCAGCCACATTTGTTAACACTTCAATTACTGCGTCCGTTGAATATCCTGGAGACATTAATGTTAGTGGGTAACCTTTCCATGAAACTAAATTCACAACAGCAGAAGTAAATGTTCCAGCTATCCAATTTCCCATAGCAAACCCATTAATTAGTAACGTTCTTTTTTGGCCTACATTTAGTAAGGTATTAAAAATTAACTCATGCAAATAAGCACCTTCTATCTCAGAAGATAAATTACGTGGCCAAAAAATAGGCACGCCTGTAGTACCTGAACTAGTAGATATAATATGCATTTGATCCAAATTACCATCCCAACACCTAGTTTCCACATCATACTTCTGAACATAATTATCTTTATCAGTTTGTGGAACCTGTTGGTAGTTACTTATAGTCTTAACCAATTGAGGATTGATCTTGTTTTTCTTTAAAAAATTCTTATAAGCTGGAACTCTTATCGCAGCTTCATGAAAAAGTTTCAGGGTATGCTTTTTGGATTGTACTTGAAGATTTGACGCACTCTGTAAATTGGTATCAGCATAAAAACTTCTGTCATTAATCCATTTGGTGAACAGTGTGCTATTTTTTCCTTTCGAAATCATCTACGATAATTCTGAAAAAACATTATCTATCACTACCGAATTAAAGGAATTAGACTCAATAAGTGAATAAATCTGCTCAATCTCACCGCCTAGAGACCTTTCTATATCCAAGTATTTTACATTCTCCCTGATAAAATTATATACTGGTCTTGTTCTTGGAGATAATAACTTTGGACCTCCACGTAAATCAACTGCTTGCGCTACTGCTATTAAATTTTGTGCTAATGAATATCTTGCTATTTTCAAATTCTCAAGGCCTAATATTCCAGATGTTAAAGAATGCGCAGTAATGTCCTGATTTCTCTCTTCATGTACACCAAACATCGTGCTAACTGGAAATGACAATAAAGTTGAATAGATATCAAACATACCCGACTGGATCTGCACACCTTTAAACGCACACCCCGTAATGGCTTTTTTATCAGAAAGATTTGGTGGTAAACCATTATTTTCACTAGGATCAATTAACCTAGCTAAATGTCTATCGTTAAGTTTCGTTATTTGAGTCATAATTTTGCGTAAACTATCCATCGCATCAACCATATGCATTGCTAAGAAATTGCCACCACTTACCCAGTGCCAGGGATCCTCACCTTCTACAGCGTACTCGGGTGCAACCCAGAGAGGGTTATCAGATACTGAATTCGCATTGACCGTTATTACATCCAAGATCTGTTTTATCTTCTCGACATTAACCCCTTGATATTGTGCTGCTCCTCTGAGACTATATCCATCCTGAACTTTTCTACCTCTAGGTCGTTTTTTATGCTCCTTCATTTCCTGGTATGCAAGTCCACTCCCATTAAGTAGATATCTATACAAACCAGCAACTTCTTTTTGCCCAGCATGGGGACGCACATCACTCAATAAAGGATGAAAAGATCTATCTGATCCTTCAAGAACTTCTACCATCATTGCTCCAGTAACAATTGAAAGTAACAGTGCACTAAGCGTATCAACGGCGAGAAGAGCTGCTAATGCAGTTGAAAAATTATCACCATTAACCAATCCTAATCCTACTTTAGGATCTAATCGCAAGCTCTTAATGCCTGCTTTAGATAAAGCTTCTTTCGCTAATCTCTCTTTCCCAGATTTATCCATAACCATAGCTCCAGGTAGCTGTCTCAACACACTCAATACTCGTGCATTATGTGCTAGATCACCAGAAGCACCTATTCCTCCGTATTGATTAACTACCGGCGTAAGATGTTTATTCAGCGCATCTCCGTATAGTTTTAAATCTGCCAATTTAACCCCACTAACACCATTCATTAACATGTTAATCCGAATAAGCATTGCTCCACGTACTACATCCGCAGAGAATTTTGGACCCACTGATACATCAACATGAACAATTCCTTCAGATATCTTCTTAGCAATATTTACACGGGCTTCCGAAGATCCATTAGTTAGCACTCTACCTGCTTGCCCTCCATACCCAGTATTGCATCCGTACACTGGTACACCTTGCTTAACATCGCTCATCATGTGCTCATAACAAGTAGTTATTCTGGATATAACTTCTTGGTCATCAGTTAAAGATACTTTTTTTCCCGATCTGGCAACAGCAACTACATCATTAATCTGCAAGCCCTGACCTGAAATAACAACTTTTTTGGAAGACTTAAATAATTCAGAGCTTATTTCAAAAAGACTTTTATTTGTGTATGAATCTTGCATTAATATATTGGGCTCACAATAATCCCATAAGTTTAACAGTTTTAGTGCGTATCGTCAACGTTTTTTCCAACTGCTTGGACAATATTATAACCCACTCCTGGAGTGGGTTAGGTTGACACCTCGGGATAATTACTATTTTCACCAATTGCCTCTGAAATTGAGTCGTATCCATCCTTTTCTAACAACTCCACCAACCCTTGATTAATTTCACTGATTACCTGAGGGCCTTGGTAAATCATACCCGTTATTAACTGAATGAGCGATGCACCCGCTTTTATTTTCTTATAGGCATCCTCTGCTGTAAACACCCCACCACAACCAATAATCACCAACTTACCCTTGGTCTTATTGTATACATACTTAATTAGCTCGTCGGATAAATCCTTCACAACCTTTCCACTCATTCCTCCTTTATCTGGGATATTAGCATCTTTTATATTGGGATTGTTTCTAACTTTCGTCAAATTAGATATAACCAATCCATTTACTCGGTGATTAGCTACTACTTTTAATAATTCATCTATTTCTTTTTTAGCAAGATCTGGAGACAACTTCACAAACACTGGTTTATTTACTTTAATCTTATCCAGTTCGGCTAATAATAGCCTAAGTCTTTTAGCATCTGTAAAAGGTTCCCCTCCATACGCATTTGGACAGCTAATATTAACTGTTATATAACTTCCAATATTCACAAACACACTAAACGCTTTTGCATAATCTTTTATACCTGCCTTCGTAGAAACAGTTTTTTTGTTATTAGTCTTAGCTACACTAATTCCGATTGGAATCTTAAACCGCATATTTTTAAGCTTTGCAGATAAAATTTGGCACCCCTTATTCTTTAATCCGTAATAAACTACAAGCGCCTTAGAATTAGGCAATCTCCAGAGCCTTGGCTTTGGATTACCGTCACAAGACTCACCTGTAATTGAACCAACTTCCGCAAATCCAAACCCCACTGAAGGCAAGATCTGAGTAAGCTGGGCATCCTTATCAAAACCAGCGGCTAAGCCAACAGGATTAGAAAAATAAATGCCCAGTATGATTTGCGATAATTTTGGATTACTATAGCTAAATAGAAGATTGGTAATGGATCTTGTTAAAGAGAATTTCCCCAATAGCTGACCAACCTTTATCAGCTGATCGTGAACATCCTCCGGATCTAGTTTAAAAAACACCGGTTTTATAAAACTCCGATACACAAAACCAATAATTATATTTCTTAACTGCATATACACTACAACGTTAAGATAATACATAAATTAAAAATAAGCAAGATTATTAGCAGTCTGGTGTGCTTTCTGCTAAAACCACGCTTAGCGTGGTAAAAAAACCACGCTTAGCGTGGTAAAATATAAGCTGAGAGGAGGATGGATAGCTACTGTGTACCCAACGTGGTTCATGGAGGAAAGTCCAGACAGCTCCGGATGAGGGGATGGAGTGTAAGCTCCGACTGGCAACAGCTGGTGTCTTGATTCCGAAAGGATGATAGAACAAGTCTAGAATTAACTAGACCTGAGAGCAACAGTGACGAATCTTTGGCTAAATTCAGAATAAACTCTGAGCATGTCGAAGGGGTGAAACGGGCAATCCCACCCGCTGCAACCGTTGACTTAACCGTTTTAAGGACATCCGGCCAAGGTTAGAAAACGGGCACAAGATAAATTGCTATCTAAAACAGAATCTGGCTTACAAGCCTCCTCTCACAAAAGATCTTGCCAATAAATCAATAAGCTCAGATAGTTCACTAATTACAAAATCTGCTTTTCTCTCTTCTTCTTCCGAGTAATGTCTCCAACCAGATCTAAACAACACACCAGTCATTCCCACATTCATTGCTCCTATAATATCACTTTCTAAGCTATCTCCTACCATAACAACCTCCTGTGGATTAGCATTTATAAGATTAAGAATGTAATTAAAAGCTTTGGCATTAGGTTTTTCTACAACTGTCATGTCAGTCCCAACTAGATAATCAATATCTATATCAAGATTAGTTTGTATTAGTTTTTCTGCTTGTTCCATAAAAGTGCCATTAGTTAACACTCCAATCTTAATATTATTCTTACGTAAATATGCAAAAACTTTATCTACACTAAAAACAGCTTTTACATTTCGAGAAAAACTATCTATCATTTGCTTTCTTAAACTAACTATATCTTTTATACTTGGTTTTTTATCAAGCTTATTAAAAATTCCAAACCAAACTAGAATAGCAGCAGATGGAGAGGGGATTTCGGTATTATTGATAAGATTGCTGAATACTTCTGATGCAATAGCACACACGTCGTCAATTTTTTTACCACCAAACATATTGATATTCTTAGTGTAAACATCTTCTACGACTCTTTGTGAAACGGTGGTTGTATCTACTAGAGTATCGTCTAAATCAAATATAACTGCTTTTATCATACTACATACACATAGCTATCCTATAGTGTTTATGTTAAACTAAAACCTATTTAGGTTATTCTAACATACAGATGACATTGACCGAATCAAGTCGTAATCCTTTAGATCCATTATACAAGCTGGATCTTAGACAGCTCTCTTTTCAAGCTATGGATCTGGACACAGTATTGTTTTTAATTGAAGAAGGACAGCTACAGTTGTTCAAGGTTGAGGATTGCACTGATCATTACCATCCTATCTCCTGGAGCTATATTAACAACTTCTTGCCTGAGCAATCTTGGTTTAGTAATCCTGCTCATTTTGAAAGTATTCACGGAATTAGACACTTATTACGCGCCACCCTATATGCAGCAGTATTGGCACAATTGGAAGGTTATGATGAACAAGAGACTCAAGTTGCCTGTATTTCTGCAGGAATTCATGATTTAGAAAGAATTAATGATCGAGACGATCCAGAACATGGACTAAGATCGGGTCTCTGGTTTTTTAACAATGTGCAGGCGTTTAGCAATAGGGGTGTATCTTTGTCAGATAGCGATGTGAAGGAAATTGTAGCTATTTGTACATATCATGAATATAATTATGACGATATTCCTGGTGATGTCAAAGAGTCGTATGGAAGATCATTAGATATTGTTAAACATGCAGATTTACTTGATCGATACAGACTCCCAACAATGAGATGGTGGCCCAAACAACAATTTATACGTCTAGAATCTGTTCACAAATTGCTAGATTTAGCAAAATATGTCACATTACAAAGTGAATTATATGCAATGTCTGGTTATGATAATTCAGACGCAATACAAAAAGCTGCATTAGAAGTAGGATTACTTATAGAAAACTATGCTTGAATTAGAAGTAGCAAGTCTTCAGGAGCAAGAGAATCAAGTACTATGGTATAGAACAAAACATATTTTACAAAGATTAAGTAGCTTGAAATATGGGCACACTTTATCGGTAGCCGCAGTAACAAACCATCCCGTTGCCCCAATTAATAGAAATCTATATGGTGAAGCACTTAATCCCGATACCAATCCACTTATTAGCTTATTTGAAAGTGATCCAATAAGTAATTCAGTGGATCCAGTGGAACTCGCATGGCAGTATTACTTAGTAAATGAAACCCCTAATGGCCACTTATACAAAGACAACCGGCTATTTGATCAGATTAAGAAAGGTGATGGTTTAACCTTGATACACGTAACTCCTTCGCTAAATTCTATTTTAAGTAATGGATCTGAATTACAGTCTACTGGGGGTTGTTTAGGAGCAAGTGTATATACTACTCCCTTACGCTTAGATGGGAGGATACACAACTTAACAAGATTTATTTTAGAGGATCAAATTCCTAATAACCCGAGAAATAGCAGACCAGAAATAGTAGCTATATCTCTGAATCCTGAATGCTGTATTGAAGCTAATATGGAGGAGAACTGGATTGATTATTTGAGATTTGGACAGATGTATTCAGAAGTTTTTGAAGAGCAAGTAGAACAGGGTGTTTATTCGGATTCAACACTTATCAGCATTGAACAGCAAGTGGTTCAACAGGTAAATGGAGCACATGAGTTTTTTGGCATTATGCAGAGAGTATGATCTAGAATCGGTAGGAATAGAGCAGTTTGAAAATTTCTTTAATGAAGCTCTACAATCACTACATATTCTAGGCCATTGCTTCTTTGAGACAATTCTTGAATATGTCTCTTTGTTTCAGGATGATCCGCAATCTAAACGCCTGGCAGAACAAGGAGAGTTAAATACCTACAACTACTTCAAATTAGTTTTTGATTTATCACCACAGTTGTACACAAAATTTAGACTTGAAAGGTTCAAGCCAAAACTAACAGAAGTGGCTGCTTACTTGCAAGATGCATCTAATCAAGGAAAAATTATTGAGAGCTTCTCACAAGATCATTTTTATGACTTCATGAAATGGAGAATTGCGCAGTACATTAGGCGCAGAGTACTTGGCTCAGGGGCCCTTCCAAAACCAGATGCTCATTTAGAAGAATATTTGAGACTCAATCCTAATTTGGTCGGACACATAATTCATAGAGACATAAGACAGCGAACTGATAATCAAGGATATCACATAAATTATGAACAAATTCGTGCAAGTAAATTATGGTCTTACTGGACAGAGAAAAAAATCCTATTTCCATATAATGCTCTGCTACCAAAAGGTGAAATTGGAATTAACCCAAAATATGAAAATTTAAAGTATAGAGTTCATAGAGCATCACTTGATAACGAAGGTCGCATTACTCTGGAAGAAGAACTTGGTATTAAAATCGTAGACAAAATTATTCCTTCTAAATTGTCAGTACTAAGACCAGGTATTGAGTCAGTAAGTACAGCATAAAAACTTATGAGTTATAGAGAAGAATACCATAGCGAGATACCAAGCAATTTTGAAATAGGAGATATATCTGGCATGCGAATTATCATTTCTGAAGAAGATCTTCGTCAGCAACCTAATTATTATATGGACAAATTACATGTGGTTGCAACTCTTGCTGAGCAAGATCAGGATTTTGATACGGAGACTTATAAAAGAGTAATAAGTGTGGAAAAACAGTTTGACCATACTGGTTCAGTAAGAATGACAACTTTTGATTTCTCTCAAATAGACACATCGCTAAATGGATATTTTACAGAGAAATATGAAAGCAGTTATTTAAGAAGGATAACTGAAGGTGACAATGAGCACCTAAGAGGTCTGGGTTTTTATATAACAAGAACAAGTGAAAATATAGAAACGCTTGCGGGTCTAGTATGTACTGAAGTGCAAACAGCACAAGAAGTCGTTAATATAATTGCTCAGAAGCCTGATCCAAAGGATTTAACTTATCAGAATAGAGCCGCCTTACTTGCGGTTTTAGACAATAAGAAACACCATGTGCTTGAACTACTTCATGCGGTCCACCAGTCCTCTAGATATCTTCCCGAAGGAGAACCTATACCACAAGAGACCTATCATGCACTTGTTCAATCTTGCTACTCGTCAGTGTTTGATTTTTACAATCTTCTTTTATATGAATCTCCTCCAACAGCAGATACTGGTACCTTTGGTCTAATAGACACTACTTTTTCTTATTTAGTTTCAAAAATTAGAGCAAATAGCAACAAGCAAACTATAATCAATAATTCACTATTGAAAATGTATAGGGAAGCAAATCATCCGATGGATATTGCATTGCTTAGCAGTAAGCTTATTTACCGTTACAAACAAAATAGTCAATGGGATAGAGTCTTGGGAATTGAATACGGTGGTATAGAATTACCTTTCGCCCTTAACGCATTCATGGAATTAAAAGGATCAAAACATATTCCATTTTCACTAATTAATGCAACCTTTTCATCAATGCTTGCTGGAGAACTGGGAGATTCTGCTCAACTAGAAACACCCTTGAGTAATATTCAGTCGCTCAAGAGCCAGCGTGTTTTAGTTCTAGATGACAATGTGGTAACAGGAAGAACTGTAGATAAGGTGGTTCGGTACTTAGCAAGAATAGGGAACCCTTCTGTTAATTTTGCTTGTATTGGATTTTCTATGGAGGAGCTACTCCCTCATATGATAAAGCAAGGCTGTGGCTGCATTAACCCGGATGTTTTAAAAAGGTCTATAGTTATAAAACAAGCGCAGTTTTTATATCGACGTGAAAAAGGAGACTACTACAGAACTGGTGTATTTAATCCCGAGGAGGAAGAAGTAGAAAGAAAACTTCTAATAAATTACCCAGAAATTAATTTTAAACTGCAAGCTTCCTAATCATTTCTGGAAAATTTTTGTTTCGTAATATTTCTTAATAGCAATTTCATTGAATTTATAGAAATGAAATGAGTCGACAAAGTGAACATATTTTCCCAATTTATTATTAGTTAGTTCAGCAATATATTTTTGTAGCGAGACAAAAATTTCCAAATTAAGCATAAACTTTCTAAATGCATCATTTGCTCTCATATGCGTGTGCAAATGTAGACTACCGCTGATAATTCTATACCAGAAATAAACAACACAAGGACTATCTTTATCAGGCTTACTATCGGTTTGATCCTGCCAAATATTCATAATAATTCTTCTTGAGTGCGGATTAGTGTTCATATAGTCAACTAGCCAAGCAACTTTTCCCGATTTGAATAATTCATTGTTATAATGATTTAGTACTTTATCAATAGTGGATTTAGAATCACTAATTAAACTACCTAAATCATCCTTTAAACAGAACTTCTGATTTATTACTTTAATAATCAACGAGTCCTCCTTATTGTTATCTATCGATAAGACTAGGGGGGATTCCTTAATTAAATCAGGATCCGTGGTAGCATGATTTTCTTCATAGAGATTTCTAAATGCTTTAGAAAAAGCATCATCAACCGAATAGCCATCAACGGTAATTATTGACTTCAATTATTAAAAATAAATACCCATTTAATATAACAAACAGAATCTGGCTTACAAGCCTCCTCTCACTTTTCCTCCCCGCAGTTAATTTGCCAGGGGTTGTTCTAATTTTATCACTTGCATATCATCCCTAAGGTTTTGAATCTCACTCAATATCCTGTAAGTCTTTTTTAGTTAGAGACATAAAAGAATAATAACATAATTACCAAATCTGTTTTATTTTTCGTTTTCTACAACAAGCTTTTGAAAAATCACCTGTATGGCAACAACTAAGGGAACAGATAATATAATTCCTACAACACCCGCTAACTTACCACCTATTGTTAAAGCAAGAATCGTCACTATTGGTGGAATACCCACAGCGCGACGCATAACAAACGGTACAAATATGTTATTTTCTAGTTGCTGCACCACAAAAAACAGCCCCACAACTAACAAAGCCATCACCGGTGATATTGTTAAAGCTACCAAAACCGCTGGTATAGCTGAAATAATTGGACCAATAATTGGAACTATTTCCAGAATACCCGCAATAATGGATAGTGATAATGCAAACTCCACTCCCAAAAGAGTTAAGCCTATGTAGGTTATTACCCCAACAATAACTGCCAAAGCTAACTGCCCCAGCACCCAAGCACCTAGCTTTCTCTCAATTGCTACTATTATCACAGATACCTTACGCTCCGCTTTTCTTCCAATAAAATTATCCAAAAAAATCTTAAAATGGTGTCTCTCAACTAACATATAAAAAGTTATAATAGCAAAAGTAAAAAGGCCTATTACAGTTGAGAATACTCCGGTAGTTATCTTTAAAACGTTCTGTGAAAGCTTGGGTATCTGATCTGTTAGATTACCTGTTGACGATTCTAAAAATGGTAATAATGGTAAAATATACTCCCCTATCTGCTCAAGCAGTTTTTGAAACTGCCAAATTAGTGGTGGAATAATCAATGTTGCAATTAATCCTATAATACTGACAAGAATCACATATGTTAGAACAATGGCGATTGATCGGGGTATTTTAAATTTCTCTAGTCGATCAACAAATGGTCTAAGTCCAGCCATTACCACAAAAGCAGCCATAAGTAAAAAAATTACATCGCGCACAACAAATAATATCCAAAGAGACAGAAGGGTTAAGATTGCATAAACAACTGTTCGATACGAAAACTCTATTTGTGCAACTGGATTAGCCATAATAATTACTATTTATCATACCATTTATGCACGTAATCTTGAACAAGCCTATTATTATCAGGTTGTGATATATCAAACCAAACAATTTGTTTATCTTTTTTAAAGTAAGTTAGCTGGCGCCTGGCGTATTTATGTTCGTCATATTTCCAGCGCTCAATCACCTCGCTTGCTGTATTTTTACCCTCTAGATACAACTTCCATTGCCAATAGCCTAAACTATTAAGCCCTGGATCTTCCCAACTATAACCATTTTTAAACAATTCTTTTATTTCTTCAACAATTCCTTGTTTATACCTATCTTCCACTCTCTGATCTATTTTCTTATATAACTCTTGTTTGTCAGCTGAAAGCCCAACTTTTAACAAACTCTCTACTTTCAAATCACTTTTTTGGATTTTGGATTCCTGTCCGCCGGCAGGCGTGGTTGGATTTTGGATTTTTTTAGCTATCTCTATTGCTCTAATTAGTCTCCGTGGATTTTGCCGATCTGAGTCATTCATTATGCCTAGCTTTTGATCGTCAAGATCATTAAGTTTCTGCTGAAGTTCTACAACTAAAAGCTTCTCAAGCTCATCCCGCAATTCCCAGTCCGCATCAACCGATGATAATTCTTGCTCTCCCAATAAAGCTTTAATATAAAAACCGGTACCTCCAACGATTATGGGTAATTTACCTCTTTTCCATATATCTTCAATAATAGACTTTGCAAGACGCATATATTCACCCGCTGAGAAGCGTAAACTAGGGTCAACAACATCATATAGCCAGATTTTAACTCCATCGATTAGATAATAGCCAATTTGCTTATCACGCACATTCCAGGAATGTGTATCACATTCCTGGAATGTCGCCTCTACACCATTAGGCATATCCTTACCAGTACCTATATTTAAATACATATATATCTGACGAGAATCGGCAGAAATAAGCTCTCCATTAAAGGTTTTTGCTAAACTAATTCCCAATGTAGTCTTTCCAGTTGCGGTTGGACCAACTATCGCCAATAATTTACGCATGAGTAAGTATCTTTGGACCAGAAGTTGTGATAGCAACTGTATGTTCAAACATACCAGCTCTGCTTCTGTCTCTTGTGCGCATAGTCCATCCATCGTTATCTACAATAAGAGATGATTTACCCTTCATATATATTGCTTCTATGGCAATCGTCAACCCATCTTCAAGCTTTGGCGTTTTTTCAATTTCCTCATCAAGATAACATGGAACCTGTGGATCCATGTGTAATTCTCTACCTATTCCGTGACCAACCAGATTCCGCGCTACATTATAGCCAGCATCCTCAATAACCTGCTGCATAGCTAATGAAATATGACCTATATGATTACCTATTACTGCTTGAGCAATTGCTTCTTTAAGGGCCAATTTTCCTATATCCAAAAAATGGTCACCTTTTGGTTTGCCAACTATAGCTGTTGCTGCTGTATCGGTATGATAGCCTTCATAAAGCATTCCTACATCTACCGTGACAAGGTCCCCTATCTGCAATGAATATTTATCTGGTATACCATGAACGATGCAATCATTAATACAGATACATGTACTCCATTTATATCCATCGACAGTCATAAAGGAAGGTTTTCCTCCTGCTCTAGTTATAAGCGCTTCTGCAATCTGATCCAGCTCAATTGCTGAAATTCCGGGTTTAACATCCCGCAACAATCTCTCTCGAATCTCTCCAAGCTTTGCTCCCCCCTCCCTCATGATAGATAGTTTTCCTGGGTTACCCATAAAAAATTTGATTATTGACTATAAAAATAAATTTACCTAGTCTCTCGTGTAACTCTTCAATCCCCGCAACGTTAACGATTAAATAATCTGCCATCGCAATCGGTCCACCCTTATTAAGATTCTCCAATTCAGCTACATCCCGTTTCCTAGCTTCAACAACATCTAGACCTCGATGATTTCGATCAAGTAGTCTTTTATATCGAGTATCCGGATTAGCATAAATACATAATATCAATAAATTTGAATATTCTTTTTCGAGATATTGATACTCTTCCCACGAATAGAGGCCATCAAGTACAACTGCCTTCTTTTTATTTTCTATTGCTTCAATACGAGGTTTTATCTTGATTGCGTATGCAGCCATACCCAGCTCACTGCGAAGTTTTTCACGGTACCAACGCTCGTTATCTTGATTTAGTTCTTTCCCCAGCTCTTTTAAACCAATATCTGTCTGATCACCAAAATGCAATACTGGATATCCTTTAGCTCGAAAGTATGCTGCAGTTTCAGTTTTTCCTGCACCTGGCATTCCAACGATAGCAATAACTCTTCTACTCATGGAATAAATCTATGTGTTCTTCTTACTTACTTTAATTTTAGCAACTTGCTTCATTATTTCTTCAGCTACTTTAGTTTTAGGTTGCTCTCCATCTACTTCAACTAAAATTTTGCGACGTCGGTAGAATAAAAGGACAGGTTTTGTTACTTTATGAAACAGCTCGATGCGCTTTCTAACTGCTATAACTGTCTCGTCATCACGCAGCACATCATTACGATACGATATTCGCCATAAGGCTTCTTTATCTGTAACATTTAAATAGATCACTAAATCCAGCTTGTGTTTAAACTGTTCTGCTTGAAATATTGTGCGAGGAAACCCATCCATGATGTAGCCTTTTTTATATTCAGGTCGAGCTAAATATTCTTCAACAATCTCTATAGTTTTTTTGTCAGGTATCAATAAACCAGCTGCCATAGTTTCTTTAAGATATCTTCCAAGCCTGGATTTTGATTGTGCCATATCACGAAAAATATGCCCTGTAGACAAATACTGCAACCCAAATTTCTTTGCTAGTCTTACTCCTTGAGTAGATTTGCCAGAACCCTGAATTCCCATTAATATTAATTTCATATATATTTATCGTAATTGCGCATCACCAACTGTGATTCAAGTTTTTTAGTCGTTTCTAAAACCACCGAAACAACAATCAAGAGACCAGTTCCCCCAATGATTAAAGTTCCAATACCTGTAACTGCGTTAGCAATTGAAGGAAGAATTGCTATTATACCTAAAAAGATCGCCCCTGCCAATGTAATACGCGTCAAGACATAATTTAAGTAATTTTTAGTTGGTGTACCTGGTCTAATTCCGGGAATAAAACCACCATATTTTTTTACTTCCGCCGATATCTTTTCAGGGTTAAAGGTAACTGCAGTATAAAAATAAGTAAAAGCAACAACTAATAAGAAATAAAATATATTATAAAACAAGCCTTCTGGATTAAATAGCGATGAAATATCTTGACCTATTGAAGCAATTGTTGGATTACTTGCCTGAGCCATAAAATTGCTCAAAAACCCTGGTAATAATATAAGTGATACAGCGAAAATGATTGGGATAACACCAGCTTGATTAACTTTTAGAGGTAAATAGGTTGCATTTCCTCCATACATCTTTCTACCTTGTACTCTACGGGCATACTGTATGCGAATTTGTCTTGTGCCTTCATTTACAAATACTATTGCTCCAATTACTACTATTCCCATTGTCGTAAAGACTAATGTTTGAAAAATAGTTTCTTGGTTAATAACTGAGACAGTCTGAAAAATAGACACTGGTAATCGTCCAACGATACCTGCAAAAATAAGCAGAGAGATGCCATTACCCATTCCATATTCAGAAATTAACTCTCCCAACCACATTAAAAGAAGTGATCCACAAACCAAAGTTGCCACAACTGCAACTAAGCTAACAATTGAAAGCTCGCTGATAATTCCTTGGTTACGAAGTAAAACGTAGATACCTACAGACTGAGCAATAGCAATTGGTACAGTTAAAAAACGCGTATATTGATTAATTTTTTGACGACCAAAATCCCCCTCCTTGCTTAGCTCTTCAAGTTTTGGAAACACAACAGTAGCAAGCTGTAGAATAATCGAAGCATTAATATATGGATTTAAACCCAGCGCCATGATCGAAAAATTGGCTAAAGTTCCTCCAGAAAATATGTCTAACAAACTTAACAACTGATTCTGCGCAAAGAAATTGCTTAGCGCTTCACGCTGGACGCCAGGAACAGGAATAAATACGAATAATCTAAATACAAAGAAAATACCAAACGTAAACAGGATTTTTTTCCTTAAATCTGGAGCCTGAAATGACTTAACAATCGGATCTAAGATAGAATTCATTTAAGCTTTTATTTTGCTTCCTTCTATTATCTTTTTGGCAGAACTTGACATCGCTATATTCTCTACCTTCACTTTTTTCTTTAGTTCCCCTCTTGCTAGTATCTTAACACCACGAGTCCTTACTTCAACTGCGTTAAGTGCACCTGCTTTCACCAAACTTTCTGGTGTGATAACTGCATTAGCCTTAAACTGATTTAGAACATCAAAATCTATAATTACTGGCCTCGGACTTACTGGTTTATTTTTACTCTTACCACGAAACATTGGCAAACGTTTAGTCATTGGGAGAGTTCCACCTTCAAAATTCAAAGGCATTTTACCTCGCTTGAGTGAGCCTTTTGTGCCACGTCCGCTCTTTGCTCCTCTAGCGCCACGCTTACCACGACCAACACGCTTGCTGCCAGCGTCTACTATTTTTTGCAATTGTGCTAGATTAAACATGTTTTTTTAGTTTATTTAAGTTTCTTCAATCCTTCAATAACTGCAGTTGCATTGCTTATTTTATTCCTTGTTCCGAGTATTTTAGAAACGATATTCTGAATTCCAGCTGCCTCAACTACCGCACGCACTGCTCCTCCTGCTCGAACCCCTGTTCCATCTGGAGCAGGTTTTAATAGCACCAATGCTGCACCTTTTTTTATCTCAACTACATGCGGAATCGTTGAACCTTTCATCGAAACAGTTATCATATTTTTCTTTGCTCTTTTCATTCCTTTACGAATTGCCGATGCAACATCCGACGCCTTGCCTAATGCCACTCCAACCTTGCCTTTTTTATCTCCAACTACACAAAAAGCCGAAAAAGAAATCGCGCTTCCGCCAGTAGTTTTTTTAGAGGTACGTTTTATCTGTATTACCTTTTCTTCAAATTCACTATTTTCTCTCATATATTTCATATTTGTATATTAAAAGTCTAGTCCACCTTTGCGTGCAGCTTCCGCAAGTTGTTTTACACGGCCATGATATTTATATTTACTTCGATCAAACTTTACCTGTTTTACACCTTTTTTCTTCGCGTCAATCGCCACTTTCTCTCCAACTAAAAATGCTATATCTGAACCACTTTCAGCTTTTTTGCTCTTGATCTGTAAGCTATTAGCAGATGCCAGAGTTTTTGATTGCACATCATCTATAACCTGCACATAAATATGCTTATTTGATCTGTACACGGACATCCGTGGTCTCTTTTTGTCTCCTATTATTCTTTTCATTTTACATTACTCTCCTGCTGCTTTAGCAGCCTTACCTTGTTTCTTTCTCACAACTTCACCTTTATATCTAATTCCTTTTCCTTTGTATGGCTCAGGTGGACGAACTTTGCGAATAAGCGCTGCCATCTCTCCAACTAGCTGCCTATCATGACCAGATACCTTAATCATGGTGTTATTTTCCACCTCAAACTTTATGCCTTCTTTTGGCTCTATTTTAACAAGATGAGAAAACCCAACTGTTAATACCAAGTTTTTACCTTCAATTTTACTCCGATAACCAACTCCCACCATCTCAAGTTCCCTGGTAAATCCATTAGAAACCCCTATAACTGCATTTTGTAATAAGCTTCGAACTGTTCCATGCATTGACTTAGCCTGTTTATAGTCACCTTTCCGTTCGATTGTCACCATACCATCTTTTTGTTCTAATTTCAGACTAGGATGAAGTTGCACGGTTAATTCACCGTTTTTACCTTTTACATTAACATCGGTAATGTTAATTTTAACCTCTACTCCTTCTGGCACTTTTACTGGTTGACTTCCTATTTTGCTCATAATATTTACCAAATTTCACAAATTAATTCTCCACCTAAGTTTTCTTTCTTGGCGGCTCTTACGCTCATCACGCCTTTAGACGTTGACACTAATGCCTGACCAACACCCGATAATACAGTAGGCAAAGCTGACTTGCTCGAATATTTCCGTAAACCCGGCTTACTCAACCGACGTACATCTGTAAATGCCCGTTGGCCATCAACATACATAAGCGAAAGAACTAGCTGCTTTTTTACTCCCTCACCCTCAACTTTAGCATCCCGTAGATACCCTTCTTGTTTTAATACAACTGCAATATCCTCCTTTATACGAGAATAACCAACTGTTAATTTAGCATGATTAGCCATGTACGCATTTTTAATGCGAATTAACATGTCTGCGATTGGATCTGTATGTGACATATTTATTTTTTTACCATGATGCCTTTTTGACTCCAGGTATCTCTCCTTTCCTTGCTAACTCTTTAAAACACAATCTACATGTACCAAATTTACGCATATACGCCCGACTTCTACCGCACAACTCACAGCGATTTACGTCGCGTGAACTATACTTTTGTTTATGTTTAAATTTTTCTATATCTGATGTTTTTGCCATTTTATTTTTCTTTTGTAAAAGGGAAACCTAATTTTATCAACAATTCTCTAGCATGCTCATCAGACTTTGTAGAAGTTACTATGGTTACCTGTAGCCCTCGATAATCAGACGCCTCTACATTGTCCATTTCTGGAAACAACGAATATTCACTAAAACCAATAGATATATTTCCTTGCTTATCAAATGCCGAAGGATCAATTCCTCTAAAATCTCGAAGCCTTGGAAGCACAATATCCGTTAGCCTCTTAAAAAAATCATACATTCGTTTATTTCTAAGAGTTACTTTTACACCAATATCTCGACCTGCTCTTAGCTTAAATCCCGAAATTGCACGTGTTGCCTTAGTAATTAACGGCTTTTGACCTGTAATTAAAGTAAGATGCCCAGCAACTATATCTAGTGCTTTTTTATTAGTCAAGGCTTCACCAACCCCAACATTAATAACAATTTTTGAGAGTTTTGGGATAGCCAATAAATTAACTATCTTCAGCTCTTTAGCTAATTCTGATGTTACTGTTTGCTGATAGTATGTTTTTAGATCCATTATTTAATCAATTTTTTACATTTACGACAAATTCTTTGTTTTTTATTCTTGATTACTGTGTAACCAACTCGCGTGCTTTTACCACACTCAGGACATTTTAAAGCAACTTTTGACACATCAATTGGTTTAGTAATATCTATGATTCCTCCTTCATTATCTTGTGTCTTTTTAATATGTTTTTTGAACATATTAATTCCTTTTACAATTATTTTGCCTTTTTTAGGTATTAGTTTCTCTATTTTTTCTTCTCGACCTTTATCTTTACCTAGAAGAACCACCACTGTATCGTTAACTCTTAATCTCATATTACTAATTAATAAACTTCTTTAGCTAAACTAATAATGCGATCAAATCCTAGTTCTCTAAGTTCGCGAGCAACTGGGCCAAATACACGCGTACCAATGATGGTCTTATTCTGGACATTTTCTAAAACTACCGCTGCATTATCACTAAAACGAATGTGACTCCCATCGCTACGACTTTGCTCTTTTCTTGTACGTACAACAACTGCCTTAACTATTGTGTGATCTTTTACTGCACCTAACGGGTCAGCTTTAGTAACGCTAGCTATTACAATGTCTCCTATCTTGCCATCTTTACGTCGTTTACCAAGAACTTGGACAACCATTAACCCTTTTGCACCTGAATTATCTGTTACTTTTAATTTTGTCTGTAATTGAACCATTTTATTTAATTCTCAATTTTACTCACCACTTTAAACTTTTTGGTCTTACTAATCGGCCTAGTTTCTTCAATTATTACTTGATCACCTACGCTAAGCTCATTTAACTCATTATGAACTATATAACGTTTGTTGCGTTTTATAATTTTCTTATATAAAGGGTGTGCAAACTTTCGCTCCACATCAACAATCGCAGTTAGAGACCCTTTAATAGATACAATTTCTCCTGTTAATCGTTTAGGCATTTTTATTAAGCTCCTTTTCGCGCTTTATTGTTTTTAATTGAGCAATATTGCGCCTCTTTAATTTCATCTCTTGAGTATTTTTCAGCTTACCCATGGTAAACTGCAATTTTAGATCAAGAATATCTTTTTGCAAGTCAACAACCATGTTGTCTAGTTCGACAACTTTTTTTGCCCTATTATCTTTTAATTGTTTAGATTTCATATTATATCTTCGCCTCGTTTAACAATTCTAGTTTTAATAGGAAGTTTGGCCGCCGCACGACGCAACGCCTCTAATGCTTCCCCCTCAGGTACACCACCTAATTCATAAAGCATTCTTCCTGGCTTAACCACGCATACGTATCCCACAACTTCACCCTTACCACTACCCATTGATGCCTCAGATGGTTTACTTGAAATAGGCTTATCTGGAAAAATCCTTATCCAAACTCTTCCTCCACGCTTTGTATACCTTGTCATCGCAACACGAGCAGCTTCAATTTGATGACTAGTTATCCATGCGCGACCCAACGACTGAAGTCCAAAATCACCAAAGCTAACTTCTGTTCCACGTGTTGCATTTCCTCGCATTGTTCCACGAAACTGCTTTCTATATTTTAATCTTTTAGGTTGTAATATCATGTGTTTATATTAATTTATGACTTTCGACAAATCCAAACCTTTATTCCTACATAACCAGATTTTGTCAAAGCTGGAACCACCGCAAAATCTATCTCTTCACGTATAGTAGACATCGGAACACTTCCTTCTTTATATTTCTCCACTCGTGCAATTTCTGCACCCCGAATTCTGCCAGATAACATAATCTGAACTCCTTTTGCCCCAGCTCCCATAACCTGTTCAATTGCACGATAGACTGCTCGTCTATGAGGTATACGTCTCTCTATCTGCTCAGCAATATTTTTTCCAACTAGATGAGCATTCAAGCTTGGCGCAGATACAGGTTCAACCTGAATCTCTATTTTAGCGCTCGCTGCTCCTTCTTCAAAAAAGCTCATTATGTATTTTTTAATTATTTCTAGATTTTGCCCACCTCTACCAATTGCCACTCCCGGTCGAGCAACATAGATCACTACTTTAACAGTGCTAATTGAACGCTCAATAACTACCTCTGCAATACCTGCATTAGCCAGTTTTTCCATAAGAGCAGAACGTAACTTGACGTCTTGAATCAAGAAATCTTTATATTTCCTCTTGTCCGCAAACCAACGAGACGACCAAGTGAACTTTTCACCCATTCGAAATGCTTTTGGATGTACTTTTCTTCCCATAACTATATTGTGACCACCTTTTTAACTTTTTTTATTAATTTGACAGGTTTTGGTTTTGGCTTTGGCTTTTCTGATAAAACAATCTTAATATGGCTGCTTCTTTTAACATAAGGATGCGACATTCCACGACTAACAGGGCGCCAGCGCTTTGAGTCTGGCCCTTTATTAATCTCTAAAAGCTTCACAACAAGTAAATTTTCTTGAGCGGAGTGAGTTTTAACTGCACCTGCAACTGCACTTCGCAGCGATTTTGCTAGATACTTAGCTGCATTTTTTTTAAGATAATCTAGATTAGATAAAGCTTCATCTACCAACTTACCACGCACAACATCAGCAACCTCTCGCATTTTACGAGGACCAATTTTTATATATTTAATCTCTGCTTTGTATTCCATATAAATTAAGTCTTTTCTAATACTCGTTTTGTAACTTTTCCGTGTCCCCTAAACGTACGAGTTGGAGAAAATTCTCCAAGTCGATGACCCACCATATCTTCAGATATAAATACTTCAACAAACTTGTGTCCATTATGAACACCAAATTTCATTCCTACAAATTCAGGTGGAATTTGGCAATTACGAGCCCAAGTTTTAATTTGAGCATCTTTACCCGTTTCTTTTAGAGCTAACGCCTTCTTAAGGAGTTTCTCATTTATGTATGGACCTTTTTTACTACTTCTTGACATTATTTTTTTCTACGATCAACAACTATAAATTTCCGGCTATGTTTATTAGGGTTCCTAGTTTTTTTACCTAACGTCTTTTTACCCCATGGCGATTTAGGCGACGGCATTCCTATACCTGAGCGTCCTTCTCCACCTCCATGTGGATGGGACCCAGGATGCTGAGCAACTCCACGCACAGTTGGACGAATCCCTAACCAGCGCTTTCGTCCTGCTTTGCCTAACGTTTCATTCTTAAACTCTTCTCTAGACACCTGTCCAATAGTCGCATAACAATCTTCATGCACAAGTCTTAACTCTCCTGAAGGCAACTTCAACTTAATATATTTCTTCTCGTGTGCAGCAATTAAAGCTGCACCACCCGCTCCTCGAACCAATTTTGCTCCTTGACCTGGTGCAAGTTCAACATTATGCACTTCTTTTCCAATTGGTATATTCTTCAATGGCAAAGCATTTCCATTTTTTATCTCTGCATCTGGACCAGACTGTACAACTGATCCCACTTCAATCCCTGCTGGAGCTAAGATATACCTCTTTTCACCATCTTCGTAATAGATTAGGGCAATCCTTGACGCACGATTTGGATCATACTCAATTGCTGCTATTTTACCAGCAATTCCATATTTGTCCCGTTTAAAGTCCAGCTCTCTATATAGACGCTTATGTCTACCACCGCGATGACGAATAGCCACGTGACCCTTGTTATCGCGACCTGCGCGATACTGCAGTGACTTTGTTAAGCTTTTTTCTGGTTTATGTTTTGTTATCTCCATATTATTAACCACCAATCTCAAATAACTCGATCTTATCTCCTTCTTTAAGTTTTAATAAGGCTTTTTTTCGTGGGCTTGTTTTAACAGTATTTCTACGCATCTGACCCTTACGTTTTGTCTTACCTTGAATTGTAATGGTTTTAATATCTATAACAGTTACCTCAAACTGCTCTTCAATAGCAACTTTTATTTGATTTTTATTTGCTTGTGTATCTACCAGGAATGTATACACATTAGCCTTAGAAGCATCTTGCAATGTTTTTTCTGTAATCACCGCTTTTTTAATAATATCTCGTGCTCTCATAAGTTATTTAGAAATTAAATCTTTCAACTCTGTTAATCCATCAGGTGTAAAAAATAACTTGTCATAATACAAAACCTCATAGGTATTGATTAAGTTAGGTGTCTTAAGCTCAACATTGGACAAATTTCTCATTCCAAGCTGTAAATTTTTCTCGCCTTTTCCTGTAATAAACAAAGCTTTATCTTTACCAAGTTCAACTCCAAGTTTTTTTGTCATAACACCAGCATATTCTTTAGTCTTAGAATTAAGCTTATCCAGCCCCTCAACTACAAATATCTGCTTTGCAGCAAATTGCGCTGAAAGTGCACAAATTAAGGCTTTTCTCTTCATTTTTTTTGGCATCAGACGAGACCAGTCGCGCTGGGTTGGTCCATGTGTTACTCCACCACCGACAAAAATGTTTGAATAACGATCTCCATGGCGAGCTCGCCCGGTTCCCTTTTGACGCCATATTTTAATCCTCGAACCACTAACTTCCGACCTAGTCTTAACCTTCACATTGCCTTGGCGCTGATTAAAAAGATACACCCTTACAGCTTGGCGAAGCAAATTTTCATTCACTTCTTGACCAAAAATCTCCTTAGGAAGATCTATTTTTGCTTCTTTCTTGGTTCCTTTGGCTAATATTATATTAGCTTTCATTTAACTATTTTTAACAAACCTTTTTTGGGACCAGGGACTACACCCGCAACTGTTAGTATATTTTGCTCTGCATCAACCGCAACTACTTTTAATCGTCCAACAGTTTGTTGCACTCCACCCATACGTCCGCTCATTTTTTTACCTTTTAAGACACGTGATGGAGTCGCTGATGAACCTATAGATCCAGGTGCTCTTTCTGTATGTTTCGTACCATGTGTACGAGAATCACCCTTAAACCCCCAACGCTTAATTACTCCCTGAAATCCTTTACCTTTGGTAGTACCTGTAATTTTTACGGTGTCTCCAATTTCAAAAACCTGATCAACTATAATTTTTTCACCCAATTTAAGCTCATTATCACTACTTTCGATTTCCATTAAAAAACGGGGTGTTTCTGTTAACCCCGCTTTTTTTGCTACTCCTGTCTTAGTTTTTGGGTCTTTGTTTTTACGGTATGCTTCAAACCCAATTTGAACGGCATCATATCCATCTTTATCAACAGTCTTAAGCTGCAAGACAAAGCATGGGCCCGTATTAATACGAGTTACCACAAGTCGCTTACCCTGTTCGGTAAAAAACTCTGTCTGATCTAATTTTCTTCCAATCAATCCTTTTATCATAATCACAAAAAAAGCGACCTCGGTAAGGTCGCTGACCTTCACTTACTGCCGAGGTATTAGTATGCTTATGGGTTAAACAACCTCATAACGTAGGGGTAATTTTACCATCGGTCTAGGTTCACGTCAAACCCAACTAGCAACGTGTATAATAACCACATGAAACTGGGAGGTCATGTATCCGTTGCTGGTGGATTATTGAATACAGTAGACAAAACACAAGCAATTGGGGGAAACTGTATGCAGATCTTTTCATCCCCACCTAGAAACTGGTATGGACCCAACCACTCTGAAAATGCTATTACTGAGTTTAATCAAGCCATAGACAAGCAAAGCTTAAGCCCTATATTTATACATGCAACCTATTTAATTAATCTTGCCAGTATCAACCCTCAAACAAGAGCTAAATCTATAAAGATACTGCAAGATGAACTGGAATTTGGAGACAAAATCAATGCCAGTGGTGTCATTTTTCACATTGGCAGTCACAAAGGCCAATCACATTCCGATGGATTAAACAAAGTAGTTGCAGCAATAAAAAATATTTTAGCAATAAAATATAAAACGCCACTATTATTAGAAAATGCAGCTGGTGAAAATAATAAAATAGGGAGCAAACTTGAAGACTTAGAATATATCAGCAAAGCAGTTGGTAATCCTCATCTCGGGTTTTGCCTAGACAGCGCCCATTTATACTCAGCTGGCTACGATCTAAGCAATCCAACCACGATCACTTCGATTATTCGAACAATCGAAGTAAAGAGGCTAAAAGTCATGCATCTAAACGATACCGACACTGTATTAGGCGGTGGCAGAGATAAACATGAGAATATTGGTAAAGGAAACATTACTCTTCTAGGATTCAAAAACATCATTAACCACCCTCTATTAAAAGACATCCCTTTTATAATTGAAACCCCCGGAGAAAACAGAGAAGGCCCTAATAAACAAAACATCAACACCCTAAAAAACCTCTAACTTCAAGAAGCAGGTTGTTATCACAGGGTCAAACCCTGCAATATAAGATCAGCAATCTTGTTCCAGTGATTAGAACTAAAGACTGCATTTAGATTGGGTTTATCAGAATAAGCAATACTCTTACACCCAATATTTTTTGCCAACTCAACATCTGATTCTCTATCTCCAATAGTATAGGATTGCTTAAGATCCACTCTATTTTTTTCAAGAAAGTCATCAATAAGACGAGTTTCAGGCTTCATACAATTACAGTTATCTTCTCTAAAGTGGGGACAAAAATATGTTTTTTCAAATACAATATTATTATCCTCAAAAATATCCATTAATTTATTCTGAGGAGTCCAAAAACTTTCATCGGGAAATTTATCCGTACCAAGTCCTGATTGATTGCTAACCAAAAAACGAAATCGTCTTGACGATTATAGGGTCAAACCCTGCAATTACAACAGTTATTCCCTAGAAAAAAGGTGGCTGACCCCATTTTCCATTTTCTAGCAGGTGGGGGATTTTTTGTAGCCTGCTTTTATTGCCTCTTCCTCACTACAAAACCAGCCTTCACCTCGATCTTCCTGCACAATCGTTAAATTGTAGTGCCTGCATTCTGGCAAATGATAATCTCTTACTTTTGTATCCCTATTAATATTCCCCTTAATAGCACAGTTCTTATTTTTTGGCGTCATACTCGTACACTCTCCATACAAGCCCCTACTTTCTGCCTCCGCCTCATGCGCCACTTTAAGCAAAACTTCCTTGTGTCTCCCAGCCCCACGACTCCCATACCGAGCATATCCACTTTCTAGCAATTTCTGATTCACTAGCTCACCATCTAAATATAGGTACCCTACTGGTCTGTTATAGGCATCCTCTGTAAAAGTCTCAATCTCCACCTCCTTATTCAGTACCAAGTCTTCTAAAAATCCTTTAGACTCTTCCGCATAACAGTTATCTTTTTCTGGAGCTTCCACCCCACCCAGCCTTAACTGGAAATTACCTGTCACCATCACCGAATCCCCATCCATCACCTGGATAACCTCAAAGATCTTTTTTGAACTATCTACCTTCTGGAGATTTTTCAACAGAAATACATTAAATAAAAGTGAACCAATAAGCGTTAGAGATAAAACTAAAACATTAGGCTTACCTATAAACCTCTTCACTCTTAAACAATACCATAAATAGTATAAAATAGGGGAATGAAGTATCTAAAAAGGATATTTGCTCTTGACCCTCAATTTATATATTTTCTCTTAATATTAACTACAGTTGTCTATGCATTTAGCTGGAGTGGAGAATTTTTATCTGATGATATTGCTGGTATCCAATACAATCCAAATATAAGCGACTTCTTCCTCCAACTCAAAACTTTAAACATAAACAATATCTACAACTCCACTATTCTCAATATTTTCGGAGTTAAACCATTCTGGTTTCATTTGTCTAATACAATCTTTCATCTTATGGCAGTTGTAGCTGTTTATGTATTTATACATAAACTATCCAAAACTCTCTGGGTTACCAGATTAACTACTCTTTTATTTGCGATACATCCAATTGAGACAGAGGTTATTGCCTGGATCTCTGGCTTATCGTATGCCACATATACATTGCTATTTATTATTTCACTAACTTTTTACTTAGTAGCATTTAAAGCTATAAAAAATACTTCCAATAAGCTTAAATATTTAATCTGTGCAAACATCTTTTTAATATTATCTCTATCTTCTTCAGAAAAAGCGGTCATATATCCGGCAATACTAATAGCAATGCTGGTCTTCTTTATTCGACCATTCACTAAAATTAATATATTTAGCACTATTCCCGCATTTATCATTTCTGGAATTTATACACTATCACGTATTTCAGACGTTAGCGCCCGCTTAGGAAACGTCAATTCTGGATACACAGGTGAATCAGTTGCTTTCGATCCATTAGTCCAGATTCCCATAGCAATCTACTCATACATTAAACTTATACTCATACCATTTAATTTAACTCTTTATCATGAGTTTAATAGTTTTCCACAATGGGAATATGCATTGGCAGTTATTGTCACAATCATAACCCTGGCAATAATTATTGCATCCTCTTACTATGCTCTTAAAAAACAAAGACCTCTAGTTGCCTTAATACCATTTGGTCTGATCTTCTTTATATCTTCATTAGCTCTAACTCTATTACCCATCAACATCGCCTGGGTGGTAGCAGAAAGATATGTACACCTTGGATCAATTGGTTTTTTCATAAGCATATCCGCAACGATCTACATTATTATAGATAAACTGTCAATTAATAAAGATAGCTTTTATCAATGGACTTTTATAGTATTAATACCTTTGCTTGCAATTCTAACCATAAGAAGAAATCTACAATGGCATAGTCAAGACACTCTCTGGCCTGCAACAGTAAAAATCTCACCAGATAGCGCATATGCCTGGAACAATATGGGAGATTATTACGGCAGACACGGAGATACAAAAAACTCAATACAAGCATTTGAAAACGCCCGCAAAATTCGTCCACGTTACGCAGATGCAACTCATAACTTGGCAAATGTATATATGCAGATAGGAGAAGCAACTAAAGCGTCTGAATTATTTAAAGAGGCTTTATCTTATAGTCCAACGTTATATCAGTCATACACAAACTTAGGCCGGATTGCCCTATCTTTACAACAATTTGAACCTGCTATAGATTATCTTGTTAAAGCAACAGAAATTAATCCTGATCCTTTTAATGAATATTTATTGTTATACGTTGTATATAGCAAAATAGACACTAATAAAGCCACTTCAGCTCTAGCCCGCGCAATAACTCTTGCCAAAAACAATCCACAACGTCTACAGATTATTAACCAAGTTCAGCAAAATCCAAAATTATGAAAAGCTGTATTGTCCCAAATTTATTTATCTATGATTGGCATTCTGTATTTAAAAAATACAAATCAATAGTAAAACCTAATATGACAGTCCTTGAAATCGGAGCATCAAATACTTCTAATACAAAACAGCTTGCAATGCACTGTAAATCACTAATAGGAGTTGAGCTTTCCCCCAAACGCACACCTTTAAACTTTAGCAACGTTAAATACATAACTGGAGACTGGCAAAAATTATCTTCTCTCATTAAAACAAACAGCATAGATATTGCCGTGAGCACCCATGTAATCGAACACGTTCCAGACGATCTACTTGCGCTAAATGAGTTATATTCTGTTCTAAAAAAAGATGGCGTAGCCATAATAAATACTCCCAACCGCAAGCGCTTAACTAGAACAATTATTGAGCTCTTCACGGGAAAGAGAAAATTTCCTTACTGGGAACATGAAAGAGAGTACATAGAGAAGGATCTAATAAACCTGATTCATAAGTCCAAGTTTAAACACTATACGATCAAACCCGTGGTACTTGGTTTACACGGAGGTCCCATCTATATATATCTTGAATCAGTTCCAGCTATCTTAAGGCCTTTGAGTAATTTCTGGGAAATTCATCTAACTAAGTAGTCATGAATAATCTAGTTACCAATCCATCCTTAATCGTAAAATATCTCTTTATGAGGTTCTATTTTCAGATCGAAAATTTTGTGGCTCAAGTAGCTAAACAATATGACAAACCCGATACTATTCTATTGGATATTGGATCTGGCCATAGCCCCTACCACAAGTATTTCAAAAAAACCAGATACCTAACTAACGATATTAAACAAAACGAAAACAAGACCATAGATATAATAGGAAATATAGAAAAGGGTCTACCCAAAGTAAAAAGCTCAAGCTTGGATTATGTTATTTGCACACAGGTAATTGAGCACTTAACTGACCCCCAGTTGGCTTTTAAAGAATTCAATCGCATGCTAAAACCCAATGGTAAACTATTTCTTACTACCAATTTCCTTTACCAAATCCATATGGCACCGTACGATTATTATAGATTTACTTCATTCGGATTAGAGCATTTAGGAAAATCAGTAGGATTTAAAATTGACCACCTAAGGAGTCATGGTGGAATTTTCCAAGTCTTATCATACATAATAACCACCCTACCTGTTCGCCTCTATCTTAAAAACCACTACCGACTAACCTTGATCTATTTAGTTGCATTCTCCCCAATCATCTTGGTTCTCAATCTTACTGCTACTATCTTAGATGGCCTTGATAGAGACCGCGAATTAACTATTAACTACGAAGTTATTTATACTAAGCCATGACTAGTCAAACCCCAGTTATCTCCATAATAATCGCTAGTTTTGATAATGATAAGTTTCTTCAA
>PFSB01000022.1 GCA_002788855.1 Candidatus Roizmanbacteria bacterium CG_4_9_14_0_2_um_filter_38_17
TATTCACCTCCTGTCTTTTTTCTCAGGAAGTGAATTGTACCTAACAAATTGTTCCTAGGGGGTTGCGATCGTTTCTAGAACTTGTGGGTCTGACCTTGTGGAGATAAATATGATATTATTAGGCTAATGCCTACAAAAAATCGCATAAAACAGTATGTTTCCGATGGTATATATCATATCTACAACCGTGGAGTGAATAAGCAGAGTATTTTTTTTGAAAAAGCGGATTACGCAGTTTTTCTGAGCTACATAAAGGATTATTTGGTTCCAACTAATAAAGAAGAAATAAGGCAACAATTAGTAGATCTCGACCTAAAAAATAGAGAGAAAGAAAAATTTATTCGAAAAATAGGGCTCAAAAATTATAGCAGTAGAATCTCTCTACTTGGATATTGTTTAATGCCTAATCATTTTCATCTATTAATTCATCAGAAAGATGAAAGAGCAATAGTAGAGTTTATGAAATCATTATGTTCGCGTTACACTATATTTGTCAATAAAAAATATAGCCGTGTTGGACCTCTTTTCCAAGGCGCATACAAAGGAGTTTTGGCTATCACTGACGAGCAACTGGTTCATCTTTCGTACTATATTCATAAACAAGCAATAATAACTCCGCAAGGTCTGACCTTGTGGGATTTGCGGAGTCAGAGGCCAAGTTCGTTACCGAATTATTTGGGTCAGATTAAACAAGAGTGGGTTAAGCCAGATAGAATTCTAAGTTGGTTTAATAAAAATTCAGAGAAAATAGGTAGTTATAGAGAATTTATGTCCATTTCGAGCGATAGTAACAGTGAATTCCCAATTGCAGAACTTCAAATAGACTAAATTAACTCCGCAAGGTCTGACCTTGCGGGATTAGCGGAGTTTGACAGCGTAGAGGTTGAGCTCATCAGAAGCATCGGGATTCAAGTTAGTTAAGATCACGACTGAGGATCCATCTGGCCAGGGAGTCACAAAATCTGGGTCAAAAGCACCGGCAAAAAGAGTCGTCTTATTGGTGGTATCAAAGGACATTATTTTTAGTTTGTCTTCCTCAATGTAGACTAGATGACTAGAGGTAGGAAACCAGCTTACATTTATCTCACTCTCAGGCCCCACAAGATAGTTACGGTCTTCTTTAAGATCGTAGGTATATAAGTTACCTGGTTTGATCTGGCGTATTTCCTGTGTGGAATTTACCCCAATAAGTGGAGGATCTATAACCTGGACAACCGTATCTTCCTTAATTCCTCGGTACAAAAACTTAGTTTCATTTGGTGAAAAGCTAATTATTTCAGCGGAGCTTGTTGCCATCAAGATAAGTTCTTTGGGTAGCGCTTCGATCTTGCTCTGGAGTGCTAAAGCTGCTTGTTCTTCCCATAGTTCAATTGTTTCCGCGCTGCTAGGAGCAAATGCAGGAACTGGATTATTGGCATTATTTAGCAAGTAAGCCGTAGTTTCAAACTGAACCAGTAATTGATCTTTATCAGGCGACCAGGTAATTATGATATCTTGGTCCAATAAATCCGCGGGTAGCGCAGCATACGCGACAATCCGGCGTGGGTTATTAGCAAATGCCAATGGGCGATTCTCTAAATCTAGCACAAAAATACCAGTTTGCTCCAGTATTTCTTGTCTGCGTAAGCCAGCAGCAATTGTTGCCTCAGGATCCCGTTTTACAAATGCAACAGCGCTACCATCCGGTGCAATCTGAGGGAATAAAACTCCAGAGTTTGTTAATGGCGATAAACCCGGGTTACGAGGAAAGAGTACGGCATCAGTCTGAGACACGACTTCTTCAAAGATGTTCATCTCTTTCTTCCATGGTTGAAACCCTTCTTTGCGAATTTCAACATCGTGTTTCCCTGGTGTAAGACTCAAGGTTGTGTTGGTCGCACTTTTCAGCTCTCCATCAACAAATACCTGTGCACCGTCTGGTTTTGAGGTGGCAACTAGCAACCCAGTTCCAGACATCACCTGCTCCTGAGTATTAAATCGGTAGCCTCGTGCATAGAAAATAACAACTATGGCTACTACAAGTAAAAGCGCAATAGATAATACTGGAAGAATTATGCTCCGCATCCTGCTATTATATAATAAACATAAGCGAAACAAGGTAAGACCCTACATGCAATGAAAGGTCTTGCCTTAAGTTAAGCGTACAACATGTTAATTAAAAGAATAGGAATTGATCTAGGAACAGCAAACTCACTTATCTATGTTGCAGGAGTGGGAATTGTGTTTGAGGAACCCACGGTTGTAGCCGTAAGTGACGATGGAAAAGTAGTTGCTGTGGGTAATGAAGCCAAAACAATGTTAGGACGCACACCTGGTAATATAACAGCGCTTCGACCGATGCGCGACGGAGTAATTGCAGATTATTCGGTCACTCGCACAATGTTGGCATATTTTATTGACCGTGCAGTTGGTCGTAACCGCCTATTCAAGCCCGAACTCATGATCTGTGTTCCATCTGGTTGTACCCAGGTTGAACGCCGTGCTGTAATAGACGCAGCCATGGGAGCTGGAGCCAAAACAGTATATCTTATAGAGGAGCCACTAGCTGCGGCTATTGGTGCTCAGATTCCTATAGCTGAAGCTTCCGGAAATCTTATTGTAGATTCAGGTGGGGGATCCACTGAAGCTGCCATTATTTCTCTCGGTGGCGTAGTCGCACATGCCTCTGTTAGGGTTGCGGGCAACCGACTCGATGAAGCAATTACTACTCACATGCGCAAAAAACATAATTTAGCAATTGGTTACCAAACAGCAGAGAATATTAAAGTTAAGCTCGGCTCCGCTCTCTTGCTCCCCAAACCGCTCTTTATGGAAGTTAAGGGTAGAGATTTAGCTGGTGGTTTACCACGCTTAGTGGAGATATCCTCAACAGAGATAAGAGAAGCCATCGATGAGGAACTAGTCGAGATTCTTGGTGCTGTAAAATCTGCCCTCGAACAAACGCCACCTGAGCTCGCCTCAGACATTATTGAAAAAGGCATTGTATTGTCAGGCGGCACTTGTCAACTTGCCAACTTTGATCGGTACATTACACAGGAAACCGGGGTTCCTGCTCATGTTGCGGAAGATCCTCTTTATTGCGTAGTTCGTGGCACTGGTGTTGCGCTTGAGAATATTGATCTCTACAAACAACACATTGGTCGCGCCTAAGCGAGACAAGGCTAAGCCTTTTATTTCATGAATGGCTTAGCCTTAAGCGAGTAACATGAAAACCTTAAACATACAAGTAGACGATATTAATCTCTCTACCGCTCTAGATAGGGTCATCAATGCAGTAAACAATAAAAAAGCATACCGTGTTGTCACACCTAACCCAGAAATAATCACTCAAGCCCAGTCTGATCCTGTCTTAGCAACTATTCTTAATAATGCGAATCTTGCCATTCCAGATGGAGTAGGTCTCAGGCTAGCCGGTATCAGAAATACAACACCCGGTGTTGAATTAATGCGCGAACTTATAAAGCTTGCTGCAATAAATAACTGGGGGATTGGGCTCTATGGTGGGCGGGGTAATTCTGCAAAGCTCGCCCTAGCTAAACTCCAAGCGCAACATCCCAATCTTAAAGGCTGGGCGATGGCTGCGCCAGAACTAAAAATTGGAGAAAAATTTGACGATGAGTACAAAAAAATTATAAGCAAGATTAAACTAAATAATACTAAAATAGTCTTTATTGCTTTAGGAGCACCTAAGCAGGAATATTTTATGGACAAACTAAAAACAGATACAGTTCTTATGGTGGTGGGAGGGAGTTTTGATGAGATCGCAGGCTTAGTAAGACCAACACCTGCTGTTGTGAATAAATTGGGTCTCAAATGGCTCTGGAGACTAATCTGGCAGCCTTGGCGCATTACCCGCCAACTCCGCCTCATTAAATTTTTATATTTATATTATTTTAAAACCGGGTTTTAAAATAATTTAAAAATAATTACTATGATATAGTCTAGGAATGCAGGTTAAATTAACTCGCTCAAGTAACAATCCCATCCTTTTGCCAACTAACAAGCCTTGGGAAAATCGTTATGTATATAATCCCGCCGTATTTGAACTAAATGGACAAATTCACCTCCTGTATCGCGCCCAGGGAACTGACATGATCTCTCGCTTAGGGTTAGCTCGCTTAGGAAAACCAGATGAAGTTCTTGAGCGCTCTTTCGACCCCGTCTTTGCTCCAGATCCTGCTAGCGAATACGAAGTATTAGGCGTAGAGGATCCTCGAGTAACAAAAATTGGGGATAAGTACTATATTCTCTACACAGCTGCTTCTCATTATCCAGAGATTGTTGAGTTCGATGAGGCCCATAAGAGACCCGAAAACTGGAGAGTACGCGTTAGCCTCGCGTATACCCATGATTTCCAGTCTTTTACTCGCTTTGGAGTTGTAATAGGCCATATTGATAGCAAGGATGCTGCTTTGTTCCCCGAGCTAATAAACGAGAATTATCTTATGGTTCACCGTGTAATACCACATGCCCGTCTCGCCATTGCCACAGACGCTCGAAACTACAAAGAACGGGGGCCCTTATTTTGGCCTCGACCAGGCATGTGGGACAGTAAACGAATTGGCATGGGGGCTCCTCCCATCAAAACTGTCTACGGTTGGTTACTTTTTTACCATGGTGTCGACGATAATATGGTTTACCGTCTGGGTCTGGCTTTACTCGACGTCCACAACCCGGCAATCGTACTTGGTAGAAGCAGCGAGCCCATCCTCGAGCCTGAAGAGGCCTATGAAAAAGAGGGGCTTGTACCAAAAGTAGTATTTACCTGTGGCGCGGTTGAAACAAGCTCAGAATATCTAGTGTACTACGGCGCTGGTGATGCTGTTGTGGGGCTTGCAACTGTTTCCAAAGATATCATCCTAAAATGGACCAAACATATCTATGATTCCTGTAGCTCATTTCACACTTTTGAGCAATATGGGAGAGACGAAAAGTTGTTTACAGGTTGATTTTGTGCTTAATTGCAAGATACGCCAGGCTAATTCCCACCACATTTTCTGCTCCAAGATTGGGGTTAACACTATTCTTTCTTAAGCCATCATAGACGCCTCCAAGCTTATTTACCATGACCACCTTAAGTCTATTCTTGCCAAAATACCATTCATAGACCTGTCTTGCAGTATCTATTTTTTTAGCGCTAACCAGAGCTGTAATTAGAGAATATGCCTCAAGAGGCTGTTCATCTGTCAACGGCATTTGTTCTCCTTTTCTCCAAAATTTACCTTTATTATTTCCGGGCGCCTGAAAATAGCCATTTTTCATCGTTTGTTCCAGATACCAGTTAAGCATTTTTTGCCCAATCTTAATCAATTGCTGCTTCTCTAGTATTTCTCCTAATAAAAGATAAGCTTGGATTACCTTGCCATTGTCATAAGTTATCTTGTTTTCAGGCCACACCCAATAACTTTCAGCATGTTTGTCAAAAGCAACGCTTAAATCTTTCCCCCAAAGTTTAAGTATTTCTCTTAATCTCGTTTCCTGAGAGCTCGTTAGAATAGTCTGAACTTGCTTTGCTACGAGTAGATAATAACTAGCCAACACAAGCTGACTACGCAGCCTTAAAGAGCTAAACTTTTCTGGAGCATCCAAAACCAACCTCAAGCTCCTCCGCAAGCATTTAAAGATCGGATCTTTATATATATAAAGATCCGATCTTAATATGTGAAAAGCCAAAGCCACAAGCGATCTACCAAACCAGTCTCCAGTTCCTAACTGCTTTCTTTTGCCATTATCATACAAATAGCAGTAGAATTTCCCATTTTTGGCTTGAGAGCGAGCTATATTCTCCAGATATATCTGAATATACTTCTTCATAGAGCTATCGTTGGCTCCACACCAGAGATCTGAGACAACCAAAGCTCTGCCATTATCATCTGACGCATAGCCATATTTACGATTGGGCTTGTCTCCTGACGAGTG
Organism: Candidatus Roizmanbacteria bacterium CG_4_9_14_0_2_um_filter_38_17; assembly: GCA_002788855.1. Lineage (NCBI taxonomy): Bacteria > Candidatus Roizmaniibacteriota > Candidatus Roizmanbacteria bacterium CG_4_9_14_0_2_um_filter_38_17. Next base: position 5,920 of record PFSB01000022.1, read on the forward strand.
TTGTAGGATGCCCTTTTGAGTAGTTAGAAGTCGAAGATAATCAAGTTTTGGTTTTTGCATCTTTAAATATCTGTATATGTTTAGCAGCAACTTGCGACCAAATCATCTTACGCCCAAACTTATAGGCTCTTTCCTGCATTTTCTTACGCTCAGTTAGATTGGTGTATGTCTGTATAAGTTTTTCGGCAATTGCATCGCTATCTCTCCTAGGAACAATAAAACCTCGCCCATCAGAAAGAATCTCATTAGCATAGATATACGGAGTAGAGATACAGATCTTACCTGCTCCCACTGCATAAGCCAAGGTACCTGACGAGGTCTGATCCAGATCTGTATATGGAGTGATGTATACATCCAATGCCTTCAAATAATCTACCAAACTATTTAGCGGCACATACTCATTCACCTGCTTAAATTGACCGTTTAGGTTAAGATCGAAAGCCCGTTTTAGTAAAAACTCACGATAAGATTCGCCTTCAGCACGCTTAACCTGGGGATGTGTCGCTCCCACCATCACAAACTTAAGCTTGGGAATATCCATAGACACCTTCTTTACTGCATCAATCACGTATTCTAGCCCCTTATTGCGTGAGATTAAGTTGATGGTACCAACTAAAAAGTCATCAGCCCTAAACCCTAGTCTTTCTTTTGCCTGAGTATTATCTTCCAGTTCCAGGTCGGGTACACCATGATGAATAACCTTAATTTTTCGACTAGGGATGTTATACACGCTCCGCAACCTGGCTCTGGCTTCTTTAATCATTACAATATTGCTCTGAGATAATCTAGCCAACTCTTTTAGCACATGCTTCTGGTTGGGGCTTGGCTCAAGTAGGGTTGTATGAAAAGTTGTGATTAAGGGTTTTTTAAGTTTTTTGGCAAAATCCAGAATGTAGTCTCCATCATTTCCGCCAAAAATTCCATACTCGTGCTGAATGCATACGTAAGCATAACTAGACGAATTTACTCTATCTGCAAGCTTAATATAATCATCTCGGCTGTTTTTTTCTAGTTTGAATTTTACTTCGGGTGGGTAATTAGAATCTTTGCCATTTATGATGGCAACAACATGAGGAGTTATATTGCTATTATAACCCACAACTGCCTGAATCAAATCTCGTGTGTATGTTGCAATTCCACATTTTTGAGGAACATAGGTTGAAACAAGAAGAGTTTTCATTAAAATAGCATTATACACAATTTGGTCAGTGATATACTTAACAAACATGAACAAGTTCAAACTAGTTACAGCTGGTGGAACCTTCGACCGTTTCCACAAAGGCCACCGCAAGCTCCTTGCCTCGGCTTTTAAAGTCTCAGACAAAGTAATCATTGGTATTACCTCAAATGAGTTCGCAAGTAGTAAAATATTAAAGGCAAGGCCTTTAATATTGCGCAAACAGGAAGTACAAGATTTCTTATTCAAACATAAACTCACCAAACGAGCAGAGATTGTGGAAATCTCAGACATGTTTGGCACGCTCAATAAACCCACCCAGATTGAAGCTATGATAGTTACTTCAGAAACTAAACCTAACGCGCTCAAAGTTAACAACTGGCGCCAAGCAAATAATTTACCCAGCTTACAGATAGAGGAAGTAGAGCTAGAATTAGCTCAAGACGATCAACCAATCTCCTCCACTCGTATACGAGCAGGGGAGATTAATCGGGAAGGTGTAGTTTGGAGTAAGCATAAAACTTGGGGCAAACTTCCCAAGAATCTTCGCCCAACCCTCCGCCAACCCCTCGGCCCTGTTTCCAGCGCTGTTCAGAAGCAGATCCCGAACAAGCTAGTAGTCTCTGTGGGGGATATATCTACAATTGCGCTCATTGAAGCGGGGATTGAGCCAAATATTGCGGTTGTTGATCTGTTTGTCCAGCGCAAACGCAGATATAACAGTCTCGCAGAGCTTAATATTAAGAGTAGCTTTAAAACTCACGAGGTTTCTAACCCCAGAGGAGAGCTGACTAAAGAATCGGTGCTAATAATTGCTAAAACAATACAACAGCTGTGTAGTAGATCTAGTAATCACCTAATACACGTTGTAGATGGAGAAGAGGATTTGCTCACTCTACCAATTATTCTTTTTGCTCCGCTGGGAAGCGTCGTCTATTATGGACAGCCACCAATGGGAAAAAATCCTTCAGGAATGGTTGTTGTAACAGTAACCGAAGATCTTAAGGAAAAAATCTTCCACCTTCTCCATCGGTTTGAATAATCAAGAATTTACACCAGAATAATCCTAGTGCTAACTTAAATTCGAAATATCCTTGCAATTTACTAACCATAGTTATACAATAGCACTACTAAAATGAAACACAAATTAGTAACTAGTAACAAAGTGTACTCAAGAGATAGTCTTGATAAAATAACTAGTCACCTAAACTCAGAAACTGTAATAGTGCTACACGGGGCAAGACAGGTTGGCAAGACTCATATTCTCTATCTAATTCAAACGCAACTAGAAAATCTACAAATGCCTAATATCTACATTGATATGGAGGACCCGGCATTGCTGGAGGTATTCAATATGGGCGTAGATGCATTTCTACAATACCTAAAAGGGGAGGGGTACGAAACGGACAAACGACTCTATGTGCTTATTGACGAAATACAGTACCTAGATAATCCATCCAGTTTTATGAAATTAATTGCAGATCACTACAAAAATATCCACCTAATCGTATCTGGATCTTCTACATTTGAGATTAAATCAAAGTTTAGTAATTCACTTGTTGGACGAACCGTTAATTTTGAAATTCATCCACTCTCATTTCAAGAATTTTTAAAGTTCAAAGAAGTCAATATTAACCTCAAAGAAGCACTATTACCAGTTCATATACAAAAGCTCGAACAGCAGTATAAGGAGTTTGTTATATACGGAGGATACCCAAAAGTGATACTTGCTGAGACCATCTCACAAAAAAGATCAATTATGGGACAAATAATTAACACTTATATTCGCAAGGATATTCGCGATTTTGCCAATATCGAAGATCCAGATAAATTCAATAACCTCATACAGCTTCTAGCTTCTCAAACTGGGCAATTGCTCAACGTTAGTCGTTTATCAAAAGAGATTCAGTTATCTATTCCAACCATAAATAAATACATTTTTCTGTTGGAAGAAACTTTCATTCTCAAACGAGTACGTCCAACTAGTCGCAGTTCAAGAGTTGAGATTGTCAAAAGCCCAAAAATATTTTTCTTAGATAGTGGATTGGCATCCTTATTCTACATGCGTGATTTCCCAAGCATTTCCACGGATCAAATGTTTGAAACTAGTATATTTGCTGAATTAGCTAAGCATTACGGCAGAGAAGAAATAAACTTTTGGCGGACTAAAGCTGGTGCTGAAGTAGACTTTGTTATTAATCGAGCATTAGGTGAAATGTTACCAATTGAAGCTAAGCTCAGCTTTAACTCATTTAATATGAAAGCGATTTTAAATTTTTCAGCTAAATATAAAACAAAAAACTACAAAGTTATAGGTTTAACAGGGGAAAGAAAAAACAAACATTACATTTATCCCTGGGAGATTAAAATATTGTAATATTTGGGTAAACCATGAAACAATAGATAATATGAAGCTG